>CAKZPJ010000058.1 GCA_937138955.1 uncultured Flammeovirgaceae bacterium
CGCCTCAAAATCCGTTGTTTTCGCATCAAATAATTAACTCAAACAGCTTCTAAGAAATTATTAACTACTTTTTTTAAAAATATATCCCGAAGGGCTTTTCGTATACGCTATTCCCTTCATTGATTTCATCAACTGTTTTTTAGTCGGCTGAATTCCACTTTTGGGTTTCATATATTCCTCCATGTTCTTGTTTGAAATGGTGAACTTATCATCGATAGTTCTTCTATAAACCGCTGCTAGCTCGAAGTCTGAGTCTACGGATGCCATTGAAGCGTCGCCGTGCGAATTATTGCATACCAAAAGACCACCCTTTTTTAGATAGGGCTTAGCCGCTTGCCCAACAAATCCTGCATATTGAGAAATCACTAGATCAAACTCTTTACCTAATTCTTGGAAAGGTTGGTTATAATTTTGCTGGTAGAACCGAATTATTGGTTCTACAGAATAGTCCTTAGCTTCTTTGATGAACTCAATAGTATTCTTGTCCTCAAAGAATTTGTAGGTGTCGCGAAATGAATCAGCGTATGTTACATCTGGAAAAATTAGCGAAGGGGTTATATGTACATGTGAACCAGGATAAAACACCTTTTCAACCTTAAACCTTCTATTCAACTCCCTGAAAAGGCCAATGGAGGTATGATCTTTATCGATATGGTACTTTTTATATAGCCTAGGAATATCCATCTGATAAATTGCTACGAATCAATGTATAGAGTGTAACTGGTAAGTTACTCTCTACTTGATGTATCTTACTGGTGAAGAATGTGTGGAGGAAACAGTATTTGTTAATAGTATCGCCCCATTAACTCATGATCAACAATAGTTTTGCGAAGAGCCAAGGGGTCAATTGTGCCCTGCTGACTGTAGATACGTTTGCCGCCGGGTTCTATTAGAATAGTGTAGGGTAAAGCTCCTTCCCATTCGGGATCAATTGCTTCAATAAGCGCGTACTTGTCATCTTTGGCGAAGAGGTAATTCTGCACGGCTGAATTCTCTTTATCTAAAAACTTTTGGGCTTTTTCCTGCTGCTCGGGCCGGTCAGCACTAATTGAGATAAACTCAAACGCGCGATCTCTATACATTCGGTGCATTACCACAAATTCTGGGTACTCCAGTACGCAGGGACCGCACCAAGTAGCCCAAACGTTAATCAAACGAAGTTTATCCGTATCATTCTTTAGTAGATCAGCGATACCTGCTTCGTCAATCATTTCCAGGTCTACGGGTTTCTCTTCCCAATCAGCGTATACTTTGTCTTTGTATTCGTCCTTCCAGGCCCATTTTACCGAACAGCCGAAGGTTTTCGTTTTGGGTTCTGTCACTTCTTCCCCGGCAAGTACGGCATCGATCGCTGATCGTGCATCTTCTGCATTAGCCGAGCCTGGTTTCTCCGAGCCATCTAGCCGACCCACGTACTGTAGATTTTTAGCTTTATCAAAAATGAAGATGTGTGGAGTGGCTACGGGTCCGTACTGAATAGATACCGCATGATCGTCGCCATCGTAAAGGTACGGGAAGTTGTAGTCCATATCTTCCGCTCGTACCTGCATATCTTCGTAAGTGTCGCCTAGGTCAGAATAACCTAGCTCACCGTAAAGCAGCGAGATAGGACTGTTAGGAGAAATCGCAACCACAGCTACTCCTTGGTCTTGGTAATCATTAGCCAAATTAATAACCCGTTGCTCATACGCCTGAGCGGTAGGGCAGTGGTTGCAGGTAAAAACAATGGCTAATACTTCGGCATCATCAAAATCAGCTAGTTCGTAGAATTTTCCGTCTACTCCCGGTAAACGAAAATCTGGAGCCTTTGCACCAATCTCTAGCGTATTGACTTCCACTTCTTCTACTGCTTGGGGCGAAGCTTCAAAAGAGGCTGTGGTGGTTGGAGTAGTCTCAGTTTCCGAAGAGGCAGATTTACTAGCCTGTTCCGGATTTGACTGACAGGCTATTAGTAAGGAAAATGCCAAAGCGCCGTAAATAAGTTGGCTACGAAATGTTCTTTGATTGGAAGTTTGCATGGTGGTAGGGTGATTTTTACAGATGCAAAAGATACTATTTCAGCCAAGGGAAACAAACTGATGCTATCGCTTATAATAACTTTCATGAATAAATATGTCATTATGGCACTTTTATTTACGATTCATAAAGTAAATAAGCCATTTTGTCATTAATTCTGTTGCGAAATAGTAAATTTTGGTATTGGTATTCTGTTTGTTGATATGATGGCGTAATCAATTAAACCAATAACTAAAATAATAAATACTATGAACTTGATACGTTATAACACAGCATTCCCACGATTCTTTGATGATTTTGTGACCAAAGAACTAGACCAGTTATTTGATAACGGTGGTCAGCGAGGAAGACGGTTACCCGCTACCAACGTACTAGAAACTGAAGATCATTTTGCCTTAGAACTAGCAGTACCTGGTTTTGAGAAAGACGATTTTAAGGTTGAATTAGACCAAGATGTTCTAACAGTTTCAGTAGAGAAGGAAGAAAATACTGAAGATAAGAATGACAACTTTGTGAAGCGGGAGTTCCGCTACCACAACTTTAGCCGAAGCTTCCGTCTACCCGAAAATGCCGTAGATGGAGATAAAGTAGCAGCCAAATACGAAGCCGGCATTCTTACCTTAACCTTGCCTAAGCGAGAAGAAGTGAAGCCCAAGCCAGCGCGTACGATTGAAATAGGTTAAGCATATAGCAGATAGTAAAAAGGCGGGTCATTTACCCGCCTTTTTTTTGGTCCAATCCAACACCGACTACTGTTTTTTCGTGGTAAATTAGGAACGCAATAAGAAATACTCGTAACTGGCAAATATAATCGAGATTGAAATTAAGGAAGAAGAGCTCAAAAAACTTCGGAAGGAAAACGAAAGGTAATAGCGCAAATGGAATACAAAGACTACTATAAAGTTTTAGGGGTAAGCAAGACCGCTACCCAAGCTGAGATAAAGAAGAAGTATAGGAAGCTAGCGGTCAAATACCACCCCGATAAGAATAAAGGTGATAAGGCGAAGGAGGAGAAATTCAAAGCTATCACCGAAGCCTACGAGGTGCTGAAAGATCCTGAGAAACGTAAGCAGTACGATGAACTGGGGGCAAACTGGAAGCAATACCAGCAGCAAGGTGCCAATGGTGGCTATCGGGGAGGTAATCCCTACGCTGGACGAGGTGGGGCTACGCAATACGATGGAGATTTTTCTGATTTATTTGGTGATGGGGGTGGGTTCTCTGATTTCTTTGAGAGCTTCTTTGGGCGAGGCCCCGGTCATACCAGTGATCCGAGGGGAAGAGAAAGTGGGGCTTTCAAGGGGGGCGATATTCAAGCGAATGTAACTATATCGCTGGAAGATGCCTACGAAGGCGGTACCCGGCTGATTAACTTTAACGGTAATCGCTTGCGCCTGAAGCTTAAACCGGGTATTGAAGATGGTCAAACCCTAAAGATTAAAGGAAAAGGGCAACCTAGTATTCAAGCTGGCCCAGCGGGTGATCTATACTTAACAGTTGAAGTGGCGAAGCATTCTCAGTTTGGACGAAAAGGGAATGATTTATATGTCGTCTTATCAGTTGACATGTATACCGCTACTCTTGGTGGTAAGGTCGAGATTAAAACCCTAAAAGGAACTACGGTGAATATTCCGATTCCTAAAGGTACCGATAGTGGAAAAACTCTTCGTCTGAAAGGTTTAGGAATGCCGATTTACCAAAAAGAGGGGCAAGCAGGCAACCTATTTGTGGAGGTAAAAATAATAACCCCTAAAAATTTAACCACGGAAGAAGAGAAGCTACTAAAGAAGCTAAAAGAAATCAGTAGCAGTGCTTACACCTACGCTACTTGATCAAACTACGATAAGTAGATAGCCAAAAGGTGGTCGTTCAAGTGAACAAAAGTGTGAGGTAGTCAATATATTGTAAATTGCTTGTCTGAATAGCTTCACTATGATTAATACGGCCTTCTGCTTAGCGCGTCTGACTAGATTATTAGTAGGTTGGCTTATACTCTTCAGCACTCATTTACTTTCGGCTCAGAATACTGACCGATTGCATCCTAATGTTATTTTCATTCTGGTTGATGATCTAGGGTACGGAGATGTAAACTTCGATTTACCCGAAGGCAAGGAGTTTCGTAATCCCTACGTGCAGACTCCAAACTAAGCAAAGCTCACCAGCGAAAGTGTAGTTTTACGACATCACTACGCGGCTTCACCGGTATGTTCTCCCTCCCGGGCCGGTTTACTCACCGGTAGAACCCCAACGCGTCATAATATCAATTTGTATATCCGCGACAATCGGGATGATGATCTTATCTTTTTACCCGGTCGGGAAATCACTATTGCTGAAGTGCTACAGTCAGCGGGTTATCAAACGGCTATTTTTGGAAAATGGCATCTAAATGGAGCTAATTGGGAAGACCCAAAGAGTTGGAATGGCTGGACGGGTTCTTTTCCCAAACAACAGGGTTTCGAGGCCGGTATGGTCAGCAAGGAAAATCCGCACTTCACCCGACTACTAAGAACAAACACTCAAAAACACCCGGGCGATTTCTTCGGTGTAGATGGTGAACCTCTTAGGTCAATCAAAGGCTACACCAGTGATATTATTACCGAAGCAGCGACGAACTGGCTAGAGGAACAGCGAGATGCGTCTCGTCCGTTCTTTCTGTATCTACCGTACGATGCAGTACATATCCGGGTAGCAGCTGCGGATGAATACGTAAGTAGATATAATACTGGGGATGCACGAAAAGACGCTTACTATGCCAATATCACGCATATGGATGCAGCCATTGGTAATCTGCTTAATCATTTAGATTCACTGCGTCTTGCTGATAATACGCTACTTTTCTTTTCCAGTGATAATGGTCCCGATGTACTAAAAAAATGGGAAGCTACTTACTACTGTTACGGGACCTCTTACCCTTTAGCAGGACAGAAGTATCAACTTTACGAAGGTGGAATCCGCGTGCCAGGTCTGGTTCGCTGGCCTGAAATGATTACTCCTGGAATCTCGGACGTACCCAAAAGTACGTTGGATATTTTGCCCACACTTTGCGAACTGGTAGGTCAATCTTTACCTACTGACCGAGTATTAGACGGAGTTAGTATTCTAAGCCATTTGACTGATGGAAAACCTATTAAGCGAGAGAGACCACTATACTGGCAGTTTGAAGATCCTTGGGAGTTTGTTACGATAGGTGAGGGATACAACCGTCGGCTAGATGGTAGTCAGAAAGTAGATAAACCAAGTCCGGCAGTTGCTATCCGAGAAGGTAATTATGTGTTAAAGGGACTTCAGACAGAAGTATTTAAGCTGCCAACTAACTTCACTCTGTTTGATATAGTAAACGACCCTAAAGAGCTACAGGAGCTATCTGAAGTGGAAAGCGACGTATTCGCATCAATGAAGCAAAAACTGCTGGAAATGTATCAGGAAGTGAATACTGAACGTAAGAAAACCGCTACCGAGGTTAAGCAGAAGATATCCCAAATAGAGCGGTAAAAAGAATGCTTATTTTTCTCACAATTAAAGTTGAGAGTTTTCAATTTCACTGCTACATTTAGATTTTGTCTCTTAGACTCCGGTTCCTATGAAACTACTTCCGCAACTTGCCCTATTTATCCTTTTAAACACTATTTTTCTCTTATCCTGCCAATCTAATACCTCCTCATATTCTGAAGAGAATACCGAAGAAATGGAAACTGTAAATGTACTTAACGAAACTCCTGAAGAATTTGACCAGCGGATGGAATGGTGGCGCGATGCTACTTTCGGCATGTTTATCCACTGGGGACCATACGCTGTACCCGCTGGAGTGCATAACGGTGAAGAAATAGATGGTATTGGAGAGTGGATTATGGAAAAAGGTAAAATTCCGGTAGCGGAATACGAAGAGTACTCGCGTCAGTTTAACCCTGAGCAGTACGATGCCGACGCCTGGGTAAAAACCGCCCGCGATGCCGGAATGAAGTACATCGTTATTACCTCCAAGCACCACGATGGCTTTAGCCTGTGGGACTCAGAAGTAACTGAATACGATGTAATGGACTTTTCACCTATTAAGCGCGACCTACTAGGTGAACTGAAAGAAGCCTGCGATAAGTACGGTGTAAAGCTTTGCTTCTATCACTCTATTATGGACTGGCACCACCCGCAAGCCCAAAGTATTCACTACCCTGATTACAATGCCCGCGCAGAAGATAAAACCAATCCAGAGTTTGATGAATACGTAGAAAATTACCTAAAACCTCAGCTTACCGAGTTAGTAGAAAATTATGACCCCTGGGTGATCTGGTTTGATGGCGAATGGATATCGGATTGGACCCACGAGCACGGGGTAGACATGTACCGCTATTTGCGTGAGCTAAAGCCATCGCTGATTATTAATAATCGGGTAGATGTTGGTCGGAAAGGAATGCAGGGTATGAACGACGATGCGGAAGACTACGTAGGTGATTTTGGCACCCCGGAACAAGAGATTCTAGAAGAAGGTAGCACTACCGACTGGGAGGCGTGCATGACAATGAACGATACCTGGGGTTACAAAAAGAACGACGGTAACTGGAAGTCTACCGAAACCCTCATTCATAACTTAATTGATGTATCGTCCAAAGGCGGTAACTATCTACTCAACGTAGGGCCAACGGCTGAGGGGTTTATTCCCGACCCTAGCGTAACCCGCTTGCAACAAATAGGCGAATGGCTAGCTATCAACGGTGAAGCTATTTATGCTACTGAAATGCTGGAAAGCGGTTTCAGCGAAGGGGATATTCGCTATACCAAAGGCAAGGACAGAAAAACGCTGTACGGCATTAGCCTACAGAACCCTTCAGACAAAATTACGTTGCCCCAGCTTAAACCTGATGAAGGGACAGAAGTGCGCCTACTCGGTTACGACCAACCCCTTACGTGGAGTTACGATGACCAAGCTGGTTTGACAATAAGGGTTCCTGCTGATGCTACCAGTACCAGCCAGTATGCTTGGGTGTTCAAAGTAACGGGGCAAGAAGCTATGTAGTCTGAAGAATTGTTTCAATTAACCTGTGGCTAACGTTTCCGCTATGAAACGTGTCCCGAAGGGCATATTTTTATAGTGATTGTTGGCGGTATTTTTTTTTCGGTAGATATAGTTTCATTTTTCCAATTTCTAATTCGTCCAAACGTCCCATTTTACTTTTGTCCTTAAGTTATTAAGTGCATATGTAAATAGGAATCGTGATAAATAAAAACTCCTGTGTGTTCGGTCGAGAAAAATCCAATTATTTCAGGATCTTCATTTGCGATATTGTAGTTTGTTTGTCCTTGATGTGCTTCATCAGGCGAGGATACTTTTGTTCCCTTAGGCAGACTCTGAATATGGATAATTGCACTTGAAACTTGTCCGATTAATTTGAATTTAAAAAGAAAAGAATTGGTGAGTATATCGAGAAAGACAAAGAAGAAAAAAACGAACGTCCAACAAAGGCTAAAGCAAACAGGTGAAAAATGCAAAGAAGGGACGTAAGAGCCAACAAACAATTTAGCTATAAGTGAAAATATATGTCCATAAATACCCGCCAGCTTTAAGCCACACCGTTAATGAATATATAGCTAAGAAAAATAGCCTTGATTTTTATGCTATTGGGTATAGCTGACCTGGTGTGGTGAGATTCACTAAACATCATAATACACTAACCCAAAACACATCAGTCATCCAACGAATTAATCCACTTGGCAATCTGCAAGGCTTCTTCTTTCGGTACCTGGGGCATGGGAGCCATAGGAGTATAATCCGGCCAATTTTGGGGTTGGGGATTATATATTAGTTCTACGATTTTTTCGTTGCTGTACTTGCGCTTGGCTACTTCTTTAAAGGCTGGGCCAACCTGCCGTTCGTTGGCCTGATGGCAGGCGGTACAGGTATTTTTTACCAGCAACGGCTCAATGTCAGCGTAAACAGGAACAGCACTCGCGTTGGGATCATCAGGAGTGGTAATAGCTACTTGAGTTCTACTTTTTGTAGCAGGCTTAGTTGTGCTTTTAGAGCGGGTAGTAATCCACTCACTATCAGGAAGCTTCTCACCTTCGGGAATATTGTTGAGCGTATAGTAACCAGTAGGGTGGAGTAGTTTATGACCGCTTTCAGCAGATTTTATTCCGGTAGCTATGAGTTCGTGAATATAGTACTGCCGAAGATTATCTACTTTCACCCGCACGGATTTTCCATCTTCCGAGACTTTCACTCCCGCCACCGCGAGAGATTCATCATTCACCGTAGGGCTTCCGTACACGGCGTGGTACTTATAAATAAAGCTCCGTCCCCCGTAGGTATTTAAATCTTCCGCCGACTTCCGGTCTACCGGATGCGTGAAGTGAATGGTAAACCCATCCGGTTCAGCCCGCACAGTTTGCATTTCAAACGGTGTTTCACCTGTCCAGACCAAGCGTTCTAGTCCGGCATTTTGGGTTCCGGCTGAACCCCAACCCCGGTTAGTCTCTCCTACATAGAGAGAGCCATTGCCGCCCCAGGTCATCCGCAGTACGCCTGACTGAAATCCTGACCGAAAATCAAAGGCTACTCCTTGGTATTCACCCTTTACTTTTTCTAGCGAAACTCGCATGATTTTACTTTGTCCTTGGTCGCCAACTAAAAGCTGACCACTGAAAGGGCCAAATTCACCTTCACTTTCGTCCACCAGAATTTCTGAATTAGAAATACCCAGAATACCGTGGGGCAACCACACAGCAGGAAGTTTCACTTCGGGAAAAGCTTTGCTAGCCTCGTAAAGGAAATCGGGATCTTCTTCATCCGCTACATTCTCCGGCTTCACGTAGCGACCGTTCTGCTTTACTTGGCGCATATCAATTTGAGCGTAGAACTCTTGCTCAGTTAAATCAATCGGGGAGTTTTCTTTCTCCGCCCAAGCTAATCCGGCCGGATGACCGGAGAAGCTGCCTTCAGTGATGTGCCAAACCCCACCGGAGCCCATCCAGTCGCCTTGATTTTCGGTATAGAAAAATTCGCCATCAACGATTCCTAAACCACAAGGCGAGCGCATTCCGGTGGCCCAGGGTTGCATCTCACCTTCGGGAGTAATTCGCATAGTCCAGCCTCGCCAGGGAACCCGACTCTCGCCTCGCCACCACTCTTGGCTTCCGAAAGCGACATTTCCGGTTACCATCATATTGCCATCGGGCAAAAATTTGGGGCCGTAGGAGTATTCGTGGTAATGCCCGGAAAGTGGCCACTGATAAATGGTCTCGTACCGATCCGCTCGATCATCGCCGTTGGTATCGGTAAGTTTGGTAAGCTCGCCCCGTTGTACGGTATAAAAAGCGTTATCGCGGTAGGTTAATCCCAGCGGCTCGTGTAATCCGGTAGCAAAGCGGGTATAACGCGGGAGTGTACCTTCGTACATATTCGGATTCTCTATCAGAAAAACATCGCCTCGGCGGGTGCATAGCGCAATCCGTCCGTCGGGTAAGGTAGTAAGTCCACCGACTTCTAGCAGTACGTCTTCGGGAGTAGGTATTGTTATAATCTGATAATAGTCGTCTTCGGTGGGCGCATCCGAAGACTGAGCATTTAGAAAAGACGACCCTGAGAACAACAAAGTGAAAACGAGCAGTGAGCGGAATTTATACAAATACATAGTTGATAGCATATTACCAGATGATTGAATAAGCGAATGAAGAGTTTTGAAGCGAGGCGACCAATTCTTGCTTCTGATTAATCGTACGAACCGTAGCTGATCCGCCGGAAGCCGGGCGAATAAAATACTGCTGATCAATAGCGTAGCTTCCGTCGGGCATGGACTGAATCTCATTGCCTTCGGCCAGTTTTACGTAGGTTTCACCGATAGCCTCGCCTTCCGTTAAGGTAAGTGTCCGGGTTAGCATCTTTCCGTTTTCATCAGCCCGAATGTGGTCTTCCAGCGTTTTTCCATCGTGCTGATATATAAATATAGGTAGGCTAGTTTCAGCGTCAATTCGGTAACCGTTGCTTTGCCAATCTCCGGCTTCGTTAATTTCAGTTGGGAAGGGTGCGTTAGAATCTGAGAGATTAGCTAAGGAGGTGCTAGGAAAAAGATACTGTACTGCACCGCGTGGGCGGAAAGAACCATCGCCTCGTCGGTACCACATGGGAGTGGCATTCAAAAACTCCCCTCGCCATACACAGACCGGAGTTCCAGTAGTCAGATTATAGACAAAATGGGCACCACTAGGTTCACCAACCCCAATCGTGTGTGTTAATCGTTGCGATTGATTGCCTTGGTAGTCCATAAAAGCCCTAAGCATCCGAGGTTCATCGGCTACCTTCACGTAGATTGGACCAGTCTCAGGAACATCCGGCTGATACGAGTTAGGATTGTGCAATGGGCGCGGATAAGAATCAGTACTAAAGAAACCTATTCGAGTCGGCCATTGAGGCGTTTCTTTGAAGTAAGTAAGTCGGAATGGGGTTTCGCCCTCTGGTAAGCTGAGCGTTAGTTGATTTTTTGTATTCCGACCGTCAAAATTATTAGGTTCAACTTTCATCTCACCATTTACTTCTAGCATTACTCGACCAACGTAATTCAATTGAAACTGGTAGTCGCTGGCTTCGGAAGTGCTGAGAGTTCCTTCGTAAATTACTGTGAAGTCGTCATCAACTCCCGGCACATCAGTAGTCAGCTGATTGAGCGTTCCTTCCTGAGCTGGTTGAGCACTGCTCAGTGAATCTACCTTAGCAGAAGCCGTTTCGTAGACTTTATAACTAATATCAGTAAGCTGTACATCTGATTCTTCCATTAATCGATACTTGATGTTACGAAAGGCTACCGGACCGTGATCTCCCTGTATCATGATCGGACCTTGGGCTACTTCGTTCTTCTCTACCGGACCGCCCGTTGGCAAAGGTACCTCCACATTTTCGTGTATGCGTTCGCCGTTCAGATCAACGTATACGAAGCGGGCGTTGGAAGTTTTATTACCGCTTTCATCAAACTTAGGAGCTTGGAAAGCAATTTTCATGGTTTGCCACAGACCAGGAGCTTTAGCCGCATTGGTCAGAGGTGCTTTACCCATGTATATTTTTCCGGGTTCTTCTTCCCAATTTCGGTAGATACCACCAATATCTCCGTAGCGCGGTTTCTTTACCCCCCAGCTATCCAGAAGCTGAACTTCATAGCGACCCTGAAGATAAACCCCCGAGTTAGAACCTTTAGGCATCATCACCTCCAGCTCCAGCAAAATGTCGCCGTGTTCCCAGGTGGTAAGCAGATGATCTTTAGTGGTTTCATCGTTCATGTTCAGCAAAATGCCCGTTCCGGCTTCGTAACGAACGGGACCCTGCTGAGCCGCGGTATCATCGGATTTTTTTGATTTCTTTTTTTTCTTCTTCTTCGATTCTGCCGTGGATTCCTCCTGATGGATATCAACGTTGGGGTCAATGGTGATTGAACCTACCACCATCCAGTTGCCCGCTTGTTTTTGGAAAGCAGAGAGATCATCCAGCGAAACAGATTTCATGGGAACCTGTTGCGCCATTAGCGCCAGGGATGTGAATAAAGAAAGTAATAAAAGGAAAGGTTGTCTCATGGTGTATTGATGCAAAATGAAAATTTCGGTCGGAAATATACAAAGAAAATGATAGATGAAGGGTTTTGATAAGCTCAGATATTGATTCTAACAGACTGCATATCATTTATGTTTATACCCGAAAAAAGGTGACGTTTAGCCTAAGTGAAGAAGTGCTGTTTAGTGGCTCTAGATGGCGACAGAAATAGATAGTTTATGTACATTGATGCAATCAATCTTCTGGTTTTCAATAAAAGTTTATTTAAGCTATGCTCCTAAAATCTGTGCTCTCTCTAGGACTCACTTTATGGTTAACAACAATATCAGCTTTCGGACAAAAGAATAGTTCTTCCCGAGAATACGATTTAGTTATAGTAGGAGCAACCTTCTCAGGAATTGCTGCGGCGATCAATGCGGCTGAATATGGTCATAGCATTGCACTGGTAGAAGAACATGATCAGATAGGCGGACTAATGACCGGCGGGCTTTCCAATACCGATTTCATTTCGTTTGAGTCGTTGAGTGGTACTTTTCTGGATTATACAAAGCGAATAGAACAATACTATATTGATAAGTACGGAGCAAAATCTACCCAAGTGGAAGATTGCCATGCCGGAATTCACGCTGAGCCCTTTGTGACCCTAAAAATATTACGAGAGATGCTGGCGGAGCATTCCAATATTCGGGTATATCTTAACCACCGGCTTAAGCAGGTTTCTCTCGGTCAACCTCAGCAGCAACTACGACGCATTGAAAGTATCAAGTGTGTCGATCTAGTTGAGAATGAAACTATAGAACTAGCGGGAAAAGTATTTTTAGATGCAACCTACGAAGGAGATTTAGCCGCTTTTGCCGGAGCAGATTACCGAGTTGGCCGTGAGTCGCGGCAGGAATACGGCGAGCCACTGGCTGGACACATTTTCTATCAAGGAGGAAGAATTTTAAATGGTAGTACTGGCGAAGGTGATCACCGAGTGCAGGGTTATAATTTTCGGCTAATTATGACGGACGATCCAGATAACCGTCGTCTGATTGATCAGCCTGACAACTATCATCGCGAAGAATATTTACCAATAGCGGAAGTGCTTCAGGATAAGAAGGTAAGTCAGGTTTTTGCCACTAGAGGGCGAGATGCTATTTTACGAGCCCAAATGATCCCCAATCGAAAAGCTGATGTTAATGACATTAAAAATGCTCCGGTACGGATTGCCATGTTAGGAGAGAATTATGCTTACCCTGAAGGTAGTCCTAAACGTAGAGCCGACATTGTTAAGCAGCATAAAGAACACATTTTAGGTTTGCTGTATTACCTTCAAAATGATCTGGAGGTTCCTGAAAAATACCGTCAGGAAGCTCGAGAGTGGGGACTAGCAAAAGACGAGTTCGTTGATAATGACAACTTTCCCACCCGATTGTATATTCGGGAGGCACGCCGAATTATGGGCGAGCACATCTTTACCCAGCACGATGCTACCCCACAGCAGGGAACACTGATTGTACCGTTTAGAACGGACGCTATCGCGATTGGTGACTATGCCCTGAACTGCCACGGCGTGCAACCTCCTTCACTCTATTCCTCAGTAGCCGAAGGAGATTATAACTTTATTCCGCCGCCGTTTCAGATTCCTTTTGGAGTTATTGTTCCTCGGCAATTTTCCAATTTGCTAGTTTCGGTAGCTGTGTCCAGTAGTCACGTAGGCTTTAGTGGGTTGAGGCTGGAACCAGTATGGACATCGTTGGGACAGGCGGCTGGGTTAACAGCCCATTTAGCTCTGGAGCATGAACAGCCCGTAAAAAATGTGGATATTAACAAGCTGCAAGATTTACTGCATCAGCATAAATCTAAAACTACTTATGTTTCAGATATCGATGGTGACTCACCCTTTTTTGAGGCCACTCAGTTTCTGGGTGTTCGCGGTTATCTGCATGATCTTTACACATTAGATACCCTGGCGATGGTAGATACTGTCACCTATCGAAGCCTGTGGGGTGGTCAGTACGCGGCTGCCTATCCCTTTCATGAACTGGAACCGGAAAAAGAGTTAGAAGATGATCTGGCTCAACGTTGGATTCAACGGTTGAAAACCGAGGGTAAGCAAGCCCAGGCTAGAGAGTATTTGCGAGCCACATCTACTCCCTCCCGCGGCGACTTCCTACAGAAAATCTATGAGCTGGAAAGTGAGAAGTCGAACTAGCCGCTAATCAGTCTGCTTGATTTCTACCCAAAACGGAAAAATTCTTTTGCCTTTTACTTCATAAAAAGGAATAAGGTCGCCTTTCATTTGGGGTAAGTATACATTTTTCATCACTAAAGTTTCGGCATCAGAATATGGGTTTTTCAAACGTTGAATAAGCGTTTCCGCCTCAAGCATCATTTGCCCTCCGGATTCTACTGGGTTCAGAAAGCGAAAGCTTAGATCGTAGTATCCTTCATGTATTACTTCTACTAGCCACTTACCAAAAACATCCTCCTGTGCCCAGATACCTCGCTCCCCACTCGCATCATTCCGATTTAGATAAATGGGGTAATCAGCGTTATCCCCAATGACTACTGCCGGCGGATTAATCAGATTGGGCGATTGAATGAGTTCGTAAAAATGCTGATCGAGTTGATTTTTTAACTCTTTGGCTATTTCGGGCTGTTCACTTATTAGGTTCTGCTGTTCGTAGGGATCATCCAGTAAGTTGAACAGTTCAAAATCATCGGGTTCGGCGTCGTAAGAAGTATGTCCAACTAGCTTATAATTTCCCCGCTGCAAAGCGGTATTATGATATAGTTCAGGATATTTTCGAGTCCAGTAAAAGAAAAGAGAGCGATCAGCCCAATTAACCGTATTGCCTTGCAACAAAGGAAGCCAGCTTTTACCATCAATCATACGATTAGTGGGAAGTTGAGCATTACACAGATCAGCCAGAGTGGGCAGCATATCCATATGCACGGTAGGAATTTCAATATCTCGGCTTTCGGAAAACTGATTGGGGTACCGCATGAAGAACGGAACTCGTACTCCGCCTCGGTACACCGAACCTTTCCGTCCGCGCATACCGGCTACGTAGCGTCTTTGTTGAGGGCCATTATCTGTCATAAAAATAACAATCGTATTATCGGCAATATCCAGTTCATCTAACGTACTGAAAACCTTCCCGAGATTATCATCAATATTGGTCACCATCCCGTACACCTTCCGAGCGTCTTCTTTATCTTTTTCGCTCATCTCGGGATGGGGGAGATCACCATCGAGTCCTGCTGAAGGGTCAATGTCTTTATACATTTGATAGTATTTGTCCGGCACTTGTAGTGGAGTGTGCGGGGCATTGAACGACAGGTAGCAAAAAAACGGACTGGATTGATTCTGCTTAATAAACTCAATGGCTTGTTCAGCAAAAATATCGGAGCAGTAACCATCGTAGGCTTGCTGCTCACCGTTATGCCACAGCACCGGATCAAAGTAGCTACTATCTTTTTGAAAGTAGGTGGTAAAATCTCCCACTTGCCCCATCCCGCCCGATAGGTGAATAACCGACTCATCAAAACCCTGATCGTTCGGCCGGCTGGGGTAGTTATCGCCCAAGTGCCACTTACCAAAAATGCCGGTGCGATAGTTAGCTCCTTTCAGCATCTCAGCAATGGTAACTTCCGAGGGCGCCATCGTCGCACCACCATTGTAGGTATCGTGTACTCCAGTGCGTAGCGAGTAGCGTCCGGTCATGAGGCTGGAGCGAGTAGGAGCGCAAACCGGCGAGACATAGAAGTTGGTAAGCCGAACGCTCTCCTGAGCGAGTTGGTCAATTACCGGAGTTTTAACGTGCGGATTTCCGGTAAACCCCAAATCTCCGTAACCCTGATCGTCGGTAATGATTAGTAGTACGTTGGGTTGGGTGGGTGTTTGAGAAAGGCTGATTAAAGAAGTTAGGAAGAAAAATAGTGTTAGTAGACTTTTCATAAAGTAGTGCTAAGGTTGAGTACGGCAAAATAATCATCTCTCGATAATGGCAAAAAAAGCAACGATCTAAGATGATTTATTCACCTTTCCCCAACCGTAGTAGCTTAATTTCGGCAATCATTCGGTCTACCGAGAACTGTAAAGAGCGGTAAAGTTCGGAGTCATCGGTGTAATCAGCCTGGGCTACGTTGTGAACCCGCCGTTTAGGAGCCATTTGCTCGTACCCACTCCAATCTTCCTCCTTACCTTCGGGAACAATGGCAATAGCGATGCCACCGTCACTCTCTACTGCCTGAAAAGCCGACATATCACTTGCACCGTCGCCAACGTACACTACTTGGCTCATGGGCACATATTTATCCTCATCGTCGTGATCGATGTACGTATTTTCCAAATCAGAAGGCTTGTTAATGTCTAGCCCACTGATAAGTTGCTTGATGTAGTGTACCTTATCAACGTGCGAGATCACCCGTTTAGCTCCTAGTATACGGCCTCGGTCATCAAATACTAGCTCACCCGCGTAGACTCTATCAAATTGTTTTCCGATTTCAGTGGCAGCGGGTATCACTTTGAATCCGGCGGTGAGTAGCACAAACTCTAGCTCTACCTGATCATCACGTTCAGTAGCGTACTGCTTAAGCCGTTCTACCAAAGTATCTGCTCCGGGGTAGAGGGGATATTCTGTTCCGAATGTCTCCATATTCTGCTGTCGAATAGGGCTATTTTCTCGATGGCTCCAAACCCGTAGTAACTCGGCTTTAGCTAAGGGGTATTGCCACATTTCTTCCTGACGTTGATTAACTTCTTGATTAAAGGGTTCGTAGTCAAGGTTATGGTGGTCGAAGAAGGTCTCGGTAGTGGACGGACCTAAAGTTTCATCGAAATCAAAAATCAGGACGATGCGATTGCGAAATATACGGGTTGCTGTGCTCATAGTCTAAAAACTGGGAATAGTATAAAGTGTTCAGTGGAGCTACTTACCCTTGACTTAGTTTGCTAACTTAGCTAGTCAATCGTACTGACAATCTATAATACCGGATACTATGAATATAGATTTGAAGAAACAGGTTCATGAGCATTGTAAAAGCCGATTGGAAAATCAAATTTCCGGTTTGCAAGCTGAATTACAGCAGTATAAACTAGCCGTTTCAGATGAAACTAAGAGTTCCGTAGGCGATAAGTACGAAACGGGAAGAGCAATGCTTCATTTGGAGCAGGAGCGTTTATTCAAGCAGTTAGCGGAAGCTGAGCGGCTTTATAATTTACTGATTTCGCTAAAATCAGATCAAAATTTTGCTAAAGTACAGCCGGGAAGTTTGGTAGAAACGAATCAAGGGCTTTTTTTCTTTGCGATAGGGTTAGGGCAAGTGAAGATCAATGATTTAACCGTCTTTTGTGTTTCCCTGAAATCACCTATTGGACAAGCACTGGCAAACCGGAAGGTGGGCGAAACGGTCTTTTTTCAACAGCAACAATGGACGATTGTAAACATTGTTTAGCGCTCTGTTTCAACTTAGGGCATGTTGATATTCAGGCTAATGAGGGATTTTGGGAGTGATTTTCGTCTGACTTAGACACTTGAGAAGGGCAATGCTGGAGCATTGGCCGCCGAAAGCCACCGTAGCGAGGTAACGACAAGCAGGCGGAAGTTTACCTAAAATCGCCTTTTAAATTTGAATGTCAACATGCCCTAATATAATTCGTCTAATTTTCTTAGCAGAGCATCGTACATATCGCTTCGTTGCCGCTCCAAAGTTCCCTTAGCATAATCCTTCACCGCCTGATGGTTTTCCCAGGTGTCACAAGGGTCTTGGTAATTCCAATTAATGTTGCCGTGTAGATCGGTGTAATAATTG
>CAKZPJ010000059.1 GCA_937138955.1 uncultured Flammeovirgaceae bacterium
GGCGGAAAAAGATTCCTAAGAAACAAGAAGAGTTAACTCAAACAGCTTCTTAGAAGTTTGGCAAAAGAGTACTGTACTGGTAGTTTCCCTGTACCAGCAACGAAAAAGGTTGCCAAGACCTCGGTATGAAAGACCAAATACAGCGAGCCGCTGTTTCTATTGCCTCTAATATTGCTGAGGGTTTTGATCGTCAGACTCAAAAGGAATTTATCCAGTTTCTGTATATTGCCCGGGGTTCTTGCACTGAAGTCCGACCCCAAATCCACATTGCTTCTCAAGTAGGAATACTGACAATAGTCAAAGCAAAAGTACTTCACATCCTAACCCAGCAAGTGTCAGCCATGCTGTATAAATTAATCCAGTACCGCAGAAAGTTCACATAATCCTTTCGCCCTTCTACCCCTCACATTTTTACCATTCTAACTCTCTACCTCTCACCTAACAATGTCATCGAGAGTGAGTTAAAGAAATATGGCTGATTCTCTAAATATATTGGTGGTAGGGGCTACCGGACGTACTGGGGCGGAAATTGTAAGTAAGCTGTATAATGCAGGGCATACCGTACATGCGCTAGTAAGAAATACTGTCAAAGCCCAACATCTTCTTTCTCCTGATATTCACTTGATTGAACACGACTTGCGAGACTATTCGGGGTACGATAGCATTGTGCAGGGGAAAGATATTATCATCTACGCGGCAGGTTCTACATCTTTTAAAAGTTACTATTTCGGAAAAAACACTCCCAAGCATATTGATTATCAGAGTGTACGCCAAATGGCGATGGCAGCCGAGAATCACTCGGTCAAGCAGTTTATTCTGATTTCATCTATGGGGGTGACTCACCCTTTCTTCTTTCTCAACGTATTTGGGCGAGTGCTCTCTTGGAAATTAAAGGGCGAAAAAGCGTTGCGTAGTACTCACCTGAACTACGTTATTATTCGTCCGGGTAAATTGGTAGATGAAGGCTACGCACCAGAACAGTGTATTCTTTATCAAGACGATAAAATTCGTAACCAATCCATCAGTAGGGAAGAAGTAGCCGAAATTACTAAGCAGTGTGTGGCCAATCCTGATCTGTTACGAGTGACTTTTGAGGTGGTTAAAGATGGGTTGCAGACTAATGAACCTCTTTCTTCCAAGTTCAATCGACTTATTCCTGACCAGAACCGCACTCCTTATACCCAGGTGAAGATAAATGCCTGAAAGAAGGGTATTTGATGATCGTATATTGATTTTGGGAGAGAAGTCCGAATTTGGAAGACGGAAGACAGATTTCTATATAAAATCGGTAGACGCTTAGTCCCGCTTCCTTATTATAATACGTCCCATACTAAATACTTCGGCCTCTCGGCTTCGTATCAAAATTATCGGAAGCGGAAGATATCAGGTTTACGAACGTCGAAGTCTAGGAAATCAGGGATAGGAATACTTCCGATCTGAAAGCCAAACCAGCTTTCATCTTCAGGGGTACGTGGGTAAAAAGCAAACCGTATTTGAAATGTCTCGAATGCTAGGTTTTCGTTTCGTACCCGAAAACCAAATCCGAGGCCCTGGTACGATGGGTTTCGGAAAAACTTTTCTCTGGGTTGGGCAATTATGCCAGCATCAGCAAACACAAAGCAAGCCAGTCGAAAGCTGTAAAAATCTACGGGAGGGTACGCTACCGTTTCTAAACTAATAGCGAGTCGTTCATTGCCCTCCAGTGCCCAACCTTCTAAGCCCCGAATGCCTTCTTCATCTCTTAACGTAATGAGACCGTAGCGGAAGTCGACGTTTTGAATTCGGTTCACCCCTCGAGTGTAGTCAGCCTTTAGAAATACGCGGTACCGAGTACGGCGCCGATGAATTAGGTAACTAAAGCCATTGATTTGAAGCCGGAATACTCCATCTTCCACTAACTTATTTCGCCAAAAACCTCCCCACTTAACCCTAGCCGATACATACCCTAACGCTGGAATAAATCCACCTCGGGAGTATAGTAATCCCGCATAATATCGATTATAGAACTCACCGTACTCGGGTCCAGCAATAATCTCAACCAACTGACCAATTGGAACATCTTCGGTACGTCCGTAAGTATACACCAATGTTTTGGTAGTATAATAACGCCGGGAAAAACCAGCTCCAAAGAGGAGTAAGTTCCTATGATGAAAAGCAGGGTTAACATCTGCTGCTACCTGAGGGCGTTCAAAAAAATACTGACGATTATAACGGAAGGCAGCAATTAAACGGGTACGATCATCAAAATTTCTAACCCCGAAACTTCGCGCAAGCCAGTAGTCTTGGTTAAAAATTCCGTAGCGAATAAAAGGGATATTTTCAAACCGACTAAAAGTATCTAGAATCTGGTAGGAGTTAACCCAAGGATCGTACGTAGTGAGGCGGTTGTAGCTTACATCAATTCCCCCAGCGTAGCGAATATCAGGCACTACAAAGCGGCGATTTAATGTAAAGCTTCTTATATGATCCCACATTGTATACCGGTACCGCAGATCCCCCTCAACAAAAGAACCCCAAATATTGGGAATACGGTAGCGGCCTTCGTAGCCTACTCGGGGAGATTCATCAGGCTCAACTATAATAGTGTTGCTTAGCTGATGCCCTGTTCCTAGTATGTTAACGTTATTAACGCTTACATCACCTTCTATAAACCCTTCTGGTGAGGCGTCAAATGTGTAAGGAATCACATCTTCCGTAATAAGCAATAAGTCTACAGTGTCAGAATTGTTGGCACGCGGCTGTACAATTAGACGGGCATCCCGAATGAATCGTAGCGATCGAATGACTCGCTCATTATCGGCTAATTCAGTTGGAGTTATTACATCTCCCTTTTCCAACAGCAGGTTATTCCTCAGTACTCGATCGTGGGTATTTGCATGAATTCGATTATAGAACTGCGAAAGTTTGGAAGCTGCTTTTCGGGCAGTATCGGTTACACTAGGGCCGAATACATCAATCTG
This sequence comes from uncultured Flammeovirgaceae bacterium, assembly GCA_937138955.1. GTDB lineage: Bacteria > Bacteroidota > Bacteroidia > Cytophagales > Cyclobacteriaceae > Tunicatimonas. The sequence continues at coordinate 2,961 of CAKZPJ010000059.1, forward strand.
CTTTAGATAAATATTACCCACGTATTTTCCGTCGTAATCAGCGGATTCAGGCGGTGGTTCTGACTTCTTCTTTGATGTGTCGGTTGCTGATGAACCACTACTTAGGTCGAATAGCCAATCAAATATCTGTTTGCCTATTTTGCGAGTCTCTAATTTCTTTTTTAGCCTATTGTAAAATGCTTGCTGCTTTTCTCCCTCATTCTGCTTAATGATTTCTTCTATGCGGTTGCGGATAGTATCGGTAACATAGATGACTGTATCAGTTTTAGTAAAGAATGCACTATCCTTAGTAAAAACGAAGCTATTTTCTTGCACATAGATGGTGTCGACCACTATTTTATGAATAGCATCTTGCTGGGCTGGTGCTTCTTGAGCTTGAGCTAACTGTAGCCAGAACAGAAGAACGAAAAAAACAAGATAGGCTAAATAATTTGGACGTCTCATAGCATAGTGAGGAGATAAACTACGCTTAGCCAAAAAAGTGTAATGCAAAAAATAATAAACAAAACTTAGTAAATATAACTATTTGATAACCGGAAATGGTTTTTTCCTTTATGTCTTAATTTCAATAATTATGACTTCTTCAAACAAAAACTTATATTGGTAACAAAAATTAGGGTGATTTTTTTTTGCGAAGAAGTAAAACAGATAATTGATTACTAATATAATACATATCTTCTGTAATCGTTAACACTTTCTTAATAACAGCTCCTCAAGAAGTGTAATTTGTTTCAAATAGGTAAACTGCCTGGAAAGTGATTTCCAGAAAAGAATTACTGCCTCTCTATCTTTCAAGGGTCTATTGTTTTTGGATAGAAGAGTAGTATTACCAAAGATGAAATTGACGGATAATCATAATTCGTTGAATTTTTTTTACTTATCTTTGTAAGTACACTACACGCTGTATCAATAAATCTATGAGTTTTGAACCAACCTATGTAGAAAATACTATTGATCTTAAACTACTATTTAGTGAGATTAAGAAAAAGTGGTATTTGTTTCTGATCAGCTTTCTGATCATCATTCCTTTGGCGTTATTGTTTATCAAGTTCGGAGAAAAGAAATATGATGCTTACGGTAGTGTCTTAATTAGCAAACAAGAATTTGGTTCGGTAGGAACCGATCAGGTATTAGTAGATGATAACGGGATCATTGAACGGAACATCATTTTACAAGATGAAATTAAACGATTGAATTCGTTTGATCTAATTCAAGAAGCCTTAGGTACCCTCAACTTTGGAATTACCTATTATACAGTAGAAGATTTTTGGCCTGACTTTTTGAAAGAAGAATGGCTGAATGAAACGTATAGCACATTACCTATCAAAGTTTTACTAGACTCAAGCCACGTACAATTGGCAGGAGTATTGGTGCATTTAAATATTGACGACTCAAACAATGTCACCGTTCGGGTTGATGCTGAAGAGGCTACAGTATATGACTTCACGAGCAATCAAAAGGTGGCTGAAGTTGAAGCAGTAAAATTTGAGGAGACTACCAAGATTGGCAAATCTTTTAGTAATGAGTATCTGTCGGTGCAAATAGTACCCACTTCTGGAGTGCCACCTGCGGGCAACTATTATTTCAAAGTCAATACGCCTACCTCCCTGGCTGGCAAGTATCAGGAGTTACTAATAGCCCAGCCAGCCACAACCACCGCAAATGCTAACCAGCCTGAGTCTAGAGTAGTAAATCTTAGTATAGAGACGCCCATTCCTCAAAAGGGGATCGCCTTTTTAGATGCATTAGTTGAAACCTACATTGGTAAAGATGTACAAAACAAAAATCAGAAGGGGGTAACTACAGTTGCCTTTCTGGAAAAAGAGATACAAGGAATTGAGAAGTCACTGAAAAAGGCCAGAAACGCATTCGGTAAGTTTAGAAATAAACAGGGTATTATCGATATGGCTCAAGGTAAGTTGTTGGGTATGACCAAGCAGAATGAGCTAGAAGTAGAAAAGAATACCTTAGAAGATAGATTAGCGTATTACAAGAGAACCGCCCGGGCACTTCAAAGTGAGGGTGTTTTGGTAGTACCTTCTGCCGTCGGCATTAATGACCACACCTTTGAGCAATTGGTGATAGAGCATATCGAAATGGATGCCCGATCTAAGAGGGGAATTAATTTCAATAACGAAAATAACCCGTTAGTAAACCAAATAGAGCAACAATTGGCATCGCTTAAGGATGCTATATCTACCAACCTTGATAATGCAATTGTCGCTACTCAAGCCAGCCTTAAGAGCGTAAACCGTAGAATAAGTCAGCTTAATACTCAGATTAGCACTGTACCAGATAATGAACAGGAACTTACCAAACTAGAGCGTGATGTTGCCTACTATCAAGAGAAGTACGACTATTTGATACGAAAAAAGGCTGATGCTGAATTGGCTCTGGCAACTAATCTACCCGATATTGAAGTGGTAGATAGTGTCAAGATTGCTCCCGAGCCAGTAGCCCCCAACAGTAAGCTAATCCTACTGCTGGCCTTGACATTGTCGCTTATTCTTCCGTTCGGATTTATTGTTCCTCGCCTGTTCTTCAGCAATGATCTGGTCAACAAATCAGATATAGAAGGCCATACCGAGATTCCAATGTTGGGAGTAATTTCCAATGGGCCAAAAGCAGGTGGTTTAGTTGCAAAAGACATCCCGAATACTGCCGTTGCTGAATCGTTTGAGTACATCCGAATTAATCTACAGTACTACTTCCGTGAGCGCAATAATCAGGTGATTGGTATCACATCATCTATTGAAGGGGAGGGTAAAACGTTTTGTGCCACTAACCTAGCTTGGACATTCGCCGAGGCCGGGCAAAAAACATTGCTAATCGGTTGTGATTTTCGCCGTCCTAAAGTAGATAAGTATTTTAAAAATGATACGCTTTACGGGTTGGCAAACTATCTGGAGAAAGGGTTTGAGATAGAAAAACTGTTTCGCCCGTCATCTTCATCAAATCTGGATATAATTTTTTCTGGTTTCTCTAACGAAAGCCCAATTAAGCTGCTGGAAAAACCATCGTTGCGGGAGTTGATAGAGCGAGTCAAGTCAGAATACGATCAAATTATTATAGATACTCCACCGGTAGGCTTGGTAGCCGACTACCTTATTTTGGAGCAATTTTTTGATCTAACCTTATTTGTGGTTCGGGATAACTACACTGATAAAGCAACCATTAAAGGGGTCAACGAAATTCAGCGGAAAAATCAGATCAAACACCTGAACTTACTGCTTAACGGAGCCGCCGCCTCAGGTTACGGATATGTCAAGTCCAAGAGCAGCTACTATCGGGAGTCGGCTTCATTAAAGTCGCGCTTCAAACTATCCTGATTCTCGACCTTCACTTCTCAGGTATGGTTCTCAGATTTAGCTTATTTTGTTTTTGCCTGTTACTCACTGATATAGCATGCGGTAGTAATAGAGTGGTACCGGTACATCCTCGGATTTTTGTACAACAGGCAGATATAGCCCTGATTAAAGAAAAGCTCAACGTTCCACCTTTCAATACGCTATGGCAGGAAATAAGGCAAGATGGCGGAGCATTAAGTCTGGCAGTTGAGTACTTGCTCGAGAAGGATGAAACAGTAGGGCGTGAAGCGATAAGGAAAGGATTAACTTTGCTAAAAGCAGGAAAAGACGCTCGCCCTCTTTATAACCCGTTGCTGATTGGGGCGTGTGTGTATGATTGGTGTCATCCCCTGCTATCGCAACCGCAGAAACAGCAATTCATTAATGAATTTGTAAGAATTGCCAAGCTACACCAGCCAGGCTTTCCAGCAGACGCTAATACTCCGGCGGTGGTAGGGCACAATTCAGAAGGTTGGCTACTCAGTGGTCAACTACCAGCTGGGTTGGCGATTTATGACGAAGACTCTCAAATGTTTGCTGCGGCTGAATCTCTACTTAGACAGCAATACGTACCTGTACGTAATTTTCACTACCAAGCCCACATGCACCATCAGGGCGACTCCTACATCAGTGCTCGGTTTCAGCACGATATCATGGCGGCTTGGTTATTTCGCCGCGCGGGACTAAAGCAAGTTTTTAGCAAGAATCAGCAGTACGTTCCCTACCAGTTGTTGTATCATCTACGTCCTGACGGTCAGCAAATGCGCAGCGGGGATACTTTTGATGATCGGGGGCGAGACCATAGCAAACGCCGAATAGCATTGTTTACGGCAAGTTATTACCGCGACCCCTATCTGATGACATTCGCTGATATGAATTTGTTTGCCAGCAAAACTATAGAAGATAAAATTTTTGAACTGCTACTTCGCCCTTCGAGCCTGGAGAGGAAACCATTATCCGATCTGCCTCGAGTAAAATATTTCCCAGAGCCAATGGGCGAAATGATTGTGCGGACTGGCTGGAACTTAGGGGTAAACAGCAATGATGCAGTAGTGCACATGCGGATTGGTAACTATTTCTTTGGTAACCATCAGCGAAAAGATTTTGGCACTTTTCAAATCTATTATAAGGGGCCGTTAGCGGTGAGTAGTGGGGTTTATGAGGGAGAAGATCAGCGAGCAAAGTACGGTAAGTCTTATTGGATGAACTACTATCATCAAACCAGCTCCCAAAATGGTCTCCTTATTTACAATGATGAGAACCAAGAATTTGAAGCTAAACGACCCTCGGTTAATGATGGTGGTCAGTATTGGCCCAACCGTGGTCAGGATCATCCACATAATCTTGAGATGCTGCTAAACCCAGAGAATGGCTATAAAATGGGGGAAGTGAACGATTACGGATTTGTGCCGAACAATATTAACCCCAGCTATAGCTACATTACAGGTGATATTACTGCTGCTTATCCCCCTGAAACTGTTGAAAACGTGAGCCGTACAATGGCTACCATCACAACAAAGAATAAAAATATTCCTCTGGTATTCGTAGTATACGACCGAGTAATCTCGCGAGAACCTGAGTTCAAAAAATCGTGGCTGCTACACAGCGAAACAATGCCTAAAGTGGAAGGCAATACAATTGTTATTGAAAATAACCAATCACACTACCGGAATAAGCAGCAATACTTTGGAAAATTTGTCTTGCAGAGTGTAATACCAGAGAAAGAAATTTGGGTAGAACAGGATAAGCGACATGGGTTCACGACATCTGCTATAAAGCAAGAGTTTGTAGCAGAAAAAAAGAGGCCAGGAGTAGAGCCAGCTTCGTGGACTACTATTGTATCACCTACTGACAATGCTAACTGTCACGAATTTTTACACGTAGGGTGGGTTACACCTATTTCGAGCAATAAATGGGTGAATGTTAATTTTGAGGATGATACAAAAGAGTTATCTATTCAATTAGAGGATAGTATGTATCTTTTGAAAGCAGATAGGGGTAAGTTAAGCTGGTTAAATTAGAATATACTGTAGAACATTTATTGTCAAGCAATGATGAGTAGAGAAGATTGTATCGATCCTTAATTAACAAGTCTTTCATGGAAAAATCAGCTAATATTTACATATTCTATCATTTATTTTTAGTAGAAAGGTGGCGAGACATATGGCATTATCATTTACAAAAAATGATTGACTCCGAACTTTACGATAAGTGTGAAGAAATAAAATTGGGGGTAGTGTATAAAAATATTGAAGAGCTAGAAGAGTTTAAAAGTATCATTGAGGATTATAAGAAAGTATCAATTTTATACACGAGAGACTACGACAACCTGCCGGTGAAGATTTGGAGTGAGCCAGAAAAAAAGGTGAAAGCCCAGTTGGGGGAGGGGGAGTCTATATTAAAGATGATAGAGTATGCCAAAACCATTGATAATGATCAGTTTTGCTGCTTATTTTTTCACTCTAAAGGGGTGACTAAGCCCAATAATAAGCGTCGATCGCAGATCACCCATTTTTATAATAAAGGATTACCTGAGAGTGCCGATGCTGAAGAAACTCAGCATTTTATCTTAGAAGATATGACCGAAGAAACCGTAGTGAAATGGAGTGAAAAAATAGCATTATTGGAAAATCATTCTTTTTACTACTATATCTGGAATTTCTTTTGGGTTACCGGAACGATGCTTAAGAATTTCGACTTTAAGACTTTCAATAAAAAAGGAGAATTTCCAAGGAAATATAAATTCAGGGATCGGCACCACACTGCTATTTTCCCTATCAACTTGTATCAAGTACAAAGCAAGAAGGATGTTGGAGACTTACGGAAACTAATAGGGTTTTACGAGTAGCATACGATAAAATGCCCTATTAGAGCGAAGGCATATGAGGTTTAACCCTTGAGGGCTTCAATTTTACAGAGAATAAACAAAGAGTAATAAATGATTTACGTTGTATTAGGAATGCATAAATCAGGAACTTCCCTGGTCGCCGAAACCCTGCATAAGTCGGGTATAAATATGGTTGAGCTGCCCGAAGAGTATCAGGACTATAAACATGGCCTCAAGCACGAGCGGCAGAGTACATGTAAAATTAATAAGGAGATTTTAGATGACGACAGCGGGTACTCTATACATAACGTTCCAGATCAACCCTTAGCCCCATCGGTCAAAAAGAAAATGGAAGAAGTGGTTGCTGCGTGTAGTATAGAAGGTGAAAGTTGGGGTTTTAAAGACCCTCGTACTTGCCTAACGTATCATTATTGGCAAGAGATACTTCCTGCTCATAAGGTGATTGCCATCTATCGTAACCCAGCTCAGGTAGTAAGTCATGTATTTGCCGGATGCCGTCGACCAGACAAGAAGTTAATCAGAGGATTTAAGTCTATTAGCGAATGGAAAACATATAACCAAATGCTATTGGATATTATACGGTCTAAAGATGCGACAGATGCACTACTGCTAAATTATGAAGACTTCATGAGTAGCCAACACGCAATAGACAAGCTATCAGAGTTTACGGGCAAACCCATTAGTGACGCTCGTAAAAAAGATCACTTCAATTTTAAAGAGCAGCATCATCCTTTGTTAAGTTTTGATATCTTCTCAAAAAAGAAGGTTTCAAGTCTATATAGCGAATTGGAAGATCAGAAAGAGAAGATGTAGTGTATGAAACTAATGGTAAGCAGTGATGATAATGTAGTTCGGGGCTTAGAAAACTTCAAGAAACCCTCTTGGATTGTTCTTAGTATTCTTTACGCTGCTTGTTGGTTTAGCATATCGCTGTATGCCCCAGTCGCTATTCGATTAGTAATGATGGCATTATTGTTGGCGTTCGCTCTTCGTTCTTATGTCCATTGCGTAGCAATTTTTCTGATGGTCTTGTTCATTCCGGCCTTTTCAGAAATGCTCTCAGATGTATCCAGGGGATTGGACGTTAGCCGTATTTTATTTATTCCATTTCTGGTTTATAGTCTTCTGCAGAAAAAAGTAAGAACCATAAAAGGTGTGCCTTCTATTCTAATACTGATAACCTTATCTCTGGTGATTGGACAATTAGCGGCCAGCTTTCAAATAATGTTTCGGGGCATGCCTGTTAGTGCGGAAGAAACGTCCTCTTCTGATAATCTTATCAGTGTGCTTTCCCGAATTTACGACAACCTAGCTATCGTTGCCTTTTTATACTTTTCGTTTACTCGTCTTACAGTCCCGCATCTTAAATGGCTATTTATGGTGCTTATGTTGTACGGCGTATTCTTCGCGGCTTCTGTTCTAGAGTTTAACCTCCGGCACTACGAACTATTGAGTAACCCTAGTTCTGATTCGGTAATATGGCAGAACCCTTTCTTCGAGCATAAGAATTATTGGTCGATGATTCTGGTATTCGTTTTACTGTTTGCTTTAATATTGCATACAAATTCTAATAGCCACAAAACGTTACTGAGACTCTGTATTGCTGTTTCACTGCTGGCTATTGCTACTTCTCTTTCTCGCCAGGCCTACGTATGGTCGGTGTTGGCCTTCTTATTGGTTGCAATATATAACCGTAACTACAAAATTATTATGTACGGGTTTTTGGTGGCGATAGCGATTGCTGTAATACAACCTGAATTTTTGCTTAAAAGAATGGAGAGTATGCTAGCGGCTAATAGCAAGGAAGATTTTCAGGCGCTTAATAGAAAAGTATCAGATATAGCATTGAACCAGTTTGTAGATAATTTTACGTTGATACCTCAAATGTTTCGCAAAGACTGGGAGTATAACTGGTCGGAAGGGTTTTGGAATGGCTATCTGCATCAAGTAGGTATACTGGGTGTGGCACTTCTATTATACTTGTACTTCTTGATTTACCGCCAATTTTATTCGCTGTATCAGGTAAGAGATAAAATGTTGAAGAATATTGGACTCATGGGAATGGTCTCTATTTTTTTAATGACAACGGCAAGCATGAACCGGCGCCTTACTAACTTTATGAACTATGCTGGCGAAATAACTGAAGTTGGAATGATGATAATGATGTTGATCTTATACGCCTCAATATTGTATTACGATCAACGTATGCAAGCCTCCAACCGTGAGCCAGTAGTGTCAAAATGGAAAGCGGAGTTACCTCAATAAACAACTTATTCAAACCCTTGAATTCCGTCTTTAGCTACCAGAGGTATTCCTATTTAGCCTTATGAACCTTATTCTTATGAGTTGCTGGCAGTTCTGATGTTATCTCTCTGCAAATAGTAACACCAACATGATTCCAAGAATACTGCTTGTGAGCAATTTTATGCCCATTTTCGCCAAAAGCTTGGCATCGTGAAGGAGATTGTAGTAACTGGTCTAGGGCATCAGCCAAGTCTTCTATGTTATTCTCTACTAGAAATCCATTGACCCCCAGTTGGATAAAATCAGGGGTTGCCCCTAGGTTAAGAGCCACAACAGGTAATCGATATAACATTGCTTCAATATACACAATACCGAACGGTTCGCGGATCGAAGGCATACAGAAAATGGATGCCCGTTCAAAGTACTTAGAGACTTCGCTTAAAGGTATTTTGCCTATTACCTTACAGTTGGGAAGAGTAACTTTAGGGCTACAACCGACAATGGTTAAATGAGCATCTGGGTGTTTAAGTAAAATCTTTTGAAACGCTTCTACCAGCATTGGACCACCCTTACGCTCCCACTCAATCCCTACAAAAAGAATTTCTTTCCGAGCGTAGCGGGCCTCATCAGCAGGAGGGCTTGAAACCTGTACATTGTAGCCCGCCCCTACACAAGCAACCTTTTTTTCTGGTAGTTGATAATCATCTACTAATGATCGGGCTACCTGCCCTCCAAATACAAAGACTTTTGTGGCATTTTTGTAAACATATTGCTCCATTTTGATGTAGCCTGGAGATTTCTCGTACTTCTTAATTGATATATCGGGATAGTAATAGTTGGCCAAAACCGTATGATCAGTGTAAACGAAGTGAGGCGTGCCAGGGCTACTACAATCATGCATCGATTGGGTTTGAAAAGTGAATGTATAATAACCAGGCACTACCTTTCTTTCAAGCATATTTTTTATATGCTTGAAAAGAAAGGTAGTGCAAAAAAATACTTTCTTAAGATCATCTTTAGACTTTTTGCCACTTAAAAAGTCGAGACCATATTCTTTCATTGAAAAAAAACCATTGATAATCAGTATTAGGGGCTTTTTACTGAGGTAAACTTCCAGGTCTAGTACTTCAACGAAATGGTTCTTAAAATATAGGTCTAGTTGTTGAGTTACTTTAGCATTCGTATTCGAGAATTTGCCTTTTTTAATAAACAGAATTCTATTCATGGCAAAGTTTAGTATACTTGCAGGTCAAATATATGCAAAACTATTATTAAGAAAGTATTCCTCCATTCTCAGTAAAGATTTTTAAAAAGCAGTGAATAGTAAAATGGTTAGTGTCCTCTGCTAAGCACTAGTTATGCATCCACTGAACGTATGAGTATAAAATCGAAAGCCAGAAACGCCCTCCCTTATTCTGTAGCTATATCAGTGGTCAATATTTTAGTAGCACTATTCGGTATCGTGTTACTGGTGCGCCATCTAGAAGCCAAAGAGTACGGAATATACGCTTTACTGAATGCTTTACCTGCCTTATTCAATATGCTGCTCGCTTTGGGGTACGACCAATATCTAGCCCGCTACGTTCCCAGCATGACAAGTGGGGATACCGTACGAAATACAGTCTGGAATATTATTTTCCGGCGGTCGGTACTTGTTATTTCATTTTCAATACTTATGACGGTTGGATTCAGTGGGTACGCCCAATACTTTGGGCTCGATGGCTATTTTCAGCATCTGAGTACATATTTAGTTATTGTTGTATTCTACATTGCTCATGACCTACTGAAAAAATCTTTACTGGCTAGATTTTCGCAGAAAACGGTATTGTTTAATAATATCATTCATGAGCTAGGCCGTATTACAGTAATTGTGTACGGAGTTTCTATTGATGCTCAACTACTGTTTTTTATACAAGGCTTAGTAGTAGTTCAAACACTTAGCTTTAGCGTGCTTGGGATTGTTTTTTTACGGCAATATGGCGTGCCTCCCATCATGAAGATACTACGACCGATTAAAGAAACGAAAGAAGAAAAGGATTATCGGTGGGGTAGTTACATTGATAAACTAGGAGGCTCTTTTTTAGGTACTGATATTGACCGTTACGTGTTAGCCTATTTTTCGACTAACATACAGGTAGCTGTTTATGCTATAGCGACCCGTATCCTATCCAAAGTGATGGATATTTATCCAAACCGGATGTTTTTGTATTTGATTCAGCCAGTAGTTTATTCTCGCTACGATGAGAATAAAGATGACTCCCAGTTAAACGAGGCTTTCCGATTTCTCTGTAGTGCTAATAACATTATTGGATTTTTGTTAGTAGCTGTATTTGCTCCTTTGGGAGAAGAGTTATTACTGTTGGTCTTTGATCAAGAATATGTGCTACAGGCCTACTGGCCGCTACTTATCTTTCTGGGCTTTTTGATGCTAGAAAATATGCCACTCACTATAGTAGCGAAGGCTATACAAAAACCCAAGATACTTATCATTTCTAAAGCTGCCTTTATTTTTAACATCGCTGTCGGTATTCCTTTAGCGTATTACTACGGAGCAGCTGGTATGGCAGTGGCTACTGCTACTAGTGGAACCATAAGAAATGGGATAATATACATTCTTGTTAATAGACATATTACCTTGAGGATGCCTTGGTTAGCTATTCTTAAAAGTATTTTAAACGCTGCGCTTACCATTCTGGCAATCGTTTTACTCAGTCAGGTTATAGTTGGATTAGTGCTTTTTAAAGCCGTTTTCGGAGTGCTGATTTATCTTTTGCTGCTGAAATACAACTCAGTGTTTACACCTTCTGAAGCGAAGCTTTTGATTTCGCTAACCCCCCCCAAATTTAAAAAGATAGCCGCTGCACTGGTATGAACGAAAAAAATACGGTCACCCGAGTCGTAATTGTAGTAGATACCATGATAGCCGGTGGAAAAGAGCGTCGCTTACTCGAGTTACTAAAGGGATTGGAAAACAACGAAACAATTTCGGTTTGCCTTATTATCTTATCTAACCTAGTAGAATATGAGGAATTGCAGCATCTGTCCATCCAAACTATATTTCTTCCCCGAAGAGGAAAAAAGGATTTCACAATATTTTATAAGCTTTATCGCACTATCAAAAAGTTTGACCCCAACATTATTCAGAGTTGGTCTTCAGTCGCTTCGGTGTTTCTGTTGCCTACCATCTTGTTAAGTAAAGCCAAGTTTATCAATGCTATCATTGCCGATGCACCTTTGTCAATTAGACCATTTAGCAGCCGATGGTGGCATATAAAACTTTCTTTTCCACTTTCCGATAGTATTATCAGCAATTCAGAAGCAGGAATAAAAGCGTATGGTGCGCCGCTTCATAAAAGTATCTGCATTCCTAATGGGATAGACCTTACTAGGTTTGAAAGTTTACCAGATACTTCCGAGGTACGTCGCCGTTTTGGTATAACTACGAGGCATGTAGTAGGGATGGTGGCTAGTTTTCGGGGCGCTAAAGATTATTCTACCTATCTAAAAGCCGCTCAATACGTATTAGATGACCGGGATGATGTTACTTTTATGGCGATAGGAGATGGAAAAGACTTGGATGAGCTGTCTAAAGTGTATAAAAATGAAGAAAAAATTACTTTTACCGACAGAATCGCGGATATTGAAGCGGTAGTTAATATATTTAATGTTGGAGTGCTTATAACCGATCACCGAATCCACGGGGAAGGAATTCCTAACTCGGTGATGGAATATATGGCATTAAGAAAACCAGTAATTGCTACTGACGCAGGTGGCACTACTGAATTGGTGATTGATAAAATAACCGGATTGGTTTGCCAACAACGCGATCCCCATGATTTAAAAGAAAAAATAGTGTATTTGCTTAATCATTCACGAGTAGCTCAAGCTATGGGAAATGCAGGTAGAGAAAGAATAGAAGCAAGCTTTACGCTTAATACAATGACTCTCGCTTACCTTAAATTATATGATCGGTCTTTCAAAAAAAATAATAGTAGTGGCGGTTACCATAAATACTGACTGAATGAGTGCTAAGAAGATTTTATTTATTCACGCGGGGAGTTTTTCTATGGTAAATGCCCTTTTGAAAAATAAACTACAAGACTCGTTTCCCGAATATCAGGTACACGACATTGAGATGTATGATGTTTTACGGAAAAACAAACTTATACTCTTCTTAAATATCTTCTATTTCATAAAGGAATATGGTGCTGACTTTTTCTTAGGGCGACGTAAGATTGAGGATGCGAAGCGTTTTTACGAAAGTACACTTTATATCTTTGATTTTTTAAAGAACTACTTGAAAAAGAATATAGATACTAATCAATACGTCTTTTCTTTTCAAACTCAGTCAATTTATGATTTTGGATTGAACGAACTGCCTCATTTTATCTATACCGATCATACTAATTTATGTAACTTCTTTTATCCTACTTTGAGTCTAGCACCTAGCCGACTGGTTAAATCTGATATGTACCACGCACGGGAAACAAAACTGTATCAGAATACCCGCAAAATATTTGTAATGGGTAATCATACGAAGCAGTCGCTGGTTCATCAATATAACATAGATGAAAGCAAAGTTATCGAAGTAGGGTGTGGGGGTAATCTTCCGGTTCCAACTAAAGTTAATACGGACAAATACCGTAATAAAAACATTCTATTTGTTGGCGATCGTTGGGAACTAAAGGGTGGTTGGGTGTTGGTTGAGGCTTTTAAAATTGCTAGAAAGCATTATCCTGAGGCTACTTTAAATATTGTGGGATCCAAGCCCCCGGTGGCTGATGTTGAAGGGTGCTATGCTGTGGAACAAGTTCCGCTAGATGTATTGAAAGGCTATTACGAGCAGGCTAGTATTTTTTGTATGCCTTCTATTGTGGAAACATTTGGTATAGTGTACGTAGAGGCTATGTACTATCGTCTTCCAATCGTAACCAGCAATATAGGATCTAATAGCTTTACCATACAAAATGGAGTGTCAGGTATTACTACTGACGGAAGTGTTTATCAAATTAGTAAGGCTCTAATCTCACTACTAAGTGATGAAAAGAAGTGTCAGGCATATGGAGAAGCTGGCTACGAGTTAGCTTGTAAAAAGTATACCTGGGACGTTATACTAGATCAAATGAGTTCGGAAATAGGTAGTGAGATTGATGCTATTCAAACAGTGGGGGCCAAACTGCAATAAATAGCAATTAGCTTTACTATATATTTAGTTTTATCTCAATCCTTAATTATTTCTTGATATACGTTTAGAATACGTTGCTTGACACGCTGACTAGAAAAGTTGTTGATTGCTTTTAAGTGATTGGTCTCAGCAATCCGTTTGTAAAGTGTGGGAGATATTATAATTTTATGAAGAAAAGAGGCAAATACCGCAGGGTCTTTACTATCTGAAAGAAAGCCATTTATTCCGTGCTCTACTACATCAGGTATGCCGGCGTTACTGCGAGACACTATTGGCAAACCGTACATCATTCCCTCCATAATAGATGTCGGTAGTCCTTCAGGATAAAAGGTGGGAAATAACATAATATCGCAGGACTTGAAAAGACGATCTTTCTCTTCGCTAAGTACATATCCATGAAAATGGATGTTTTGAAATCCTAGATCTTTCGCATATTCTTTAACATTAGCAAGCTCGCTACCTTCGCCAGCAATGTGCAAATGAATAGTGCAGCCAGGCACCATTTTCTTTACTTGCTCAAAAGCATCTATCGCTATATACATACCTTTGCCCTGAACTATTCGGGCAATAAACAACAAATGAATTTCGTCAGGTTGGTAAGTGTTCAGTTTTTTAGAAAGGCCAAGTGACTGAGGCGGAGTCGCTGCCGTAGTATTAATCCAGAACCGAGAGGAAGGTATAACTCCTAAACTAGCTAACTTATCTTTGAATATAGAACTTAGTACCACGTAATTAGC
>CAKZPJ010000060.1 GCA_937138955.1 uncultured Flammeovirgaceae bacterium
TACCCGGCGGTCAGGATCTTCAATAGTGCGGGAGCGCACATCCATCATACTACCCGGTTGAAACGCATTAAAATACAAGTGGTAAAATACCTGATTTAGTGTATCTGGGGAGTTATTTTGGTATACCAATTTTTGCGTACCACTCAATTGATTAGTAGTTACATCCATATCTATTTCCATAGTGTACACTGCGTGCTGCTGCCAGTACGTAGTCTGACCCAGCATTGGGGTAGGAAATAATGTTACGGGTAGAACACAGAAAAGTGATAGCAGAATAGTAGGTGATAGATATCTGATCATAAGGTAGGTGGTGTTTTTCTCTATAAAAATCGGTAAGTTATGCTCAATTTATATAACCCCCAAACAGGGTTTCAGTTTACTTAAACATTATTTATGTATCTTTCCCTAAGATTTCCCCAAAATATTATATGTCATTTCATACGAAAATTAAGGAAGCTACTCAACAGCGACACCAAGCTACTGAGAAGTTGCTTTTTCCTCAACAAAACTGGTCAGATTTATCATTAGATCAGTATCGTGAGTTTTTGCAGATTCAGTACGTATTTTACCAGCGAGCCGAACAGCAGATTGATGCTAATCTTAGCTCGGAGTTACAACAAATGCTTGATTGGTCTAACCGCCAGAAACTCCCCTGGATTGAAATAGATTTGCTAGAGATTAATGCAATTACTCCTACTGACTTCCACCAGGAAACACTAATTACTTCGGAAGAAGAGGCGATGGGTTTGCTATACGTAACTGAAGGAGCTACACTTGGTGGGCGGATGATTAAGAAAGCTCTAGAGAAGAATGAACATATTTCCCCGTACACTTCGTTTCGCTTTTTATCAGGATACGGAGCGGATACTTCGGCGTATTGGAAATCATTTTTAACGATACTAGAGGGTACTCACTATAAGCCTGACATTGTGATTACTTCTGCCCAGCGAGGCTTCGATTTATTTTCTCAAAGTGTTTATCTTATCCGCAAAAAGCAGTTAGCTAAATAACCCCCACTACGATCTATCTATGCACCCGCAAGAATTACCGTCTGTACCCGAAGTAACATTAATTAACTGCGATCAGGAGCCAGTTCATACTCCCGGTAGCATTCAGCCTCATGGAATTCTACTAGTACTTGATGAAGATAACTTCACTATCCAACAAGTCAGTGCTAATGTTAATGCTGTTTTGGGGCATGAGCCGGAAAGCTTATTTGGTCAGCCATTAGAATCGCTTCTTCAAGAAGATTACGTTCAATTATTACGCGAAGAGTTACCAACTCAGAGGAAAGCCCAACAAAATGCTTTCCTGAAAAATATTAATCCTTTACGCCTAACGATAGAGGTGCGAGGAGAAGAGGTGGATTTTAATAGTATTGTGCACTTCTCTAATGCCGGTCTAATACTAGAATTGGAAGCGCTTGCTGAAGAGGATACTCTATCCTTTACTAACTTTTATGACCTTTCCCGAAAGTCACTGTTGGCATTGCAAAGCACTGATAAACTAGATGAGTTGTATCAGGTAGCCGTGCGGGAGGTACAGTCACTCACTGGGTTTGATCGTGTAATGTTGTATCAGTTTGATGATGATTGGAACGGCGATGTAGTCGCCGAAGCTCGCAACGAAGGAATTGACAGTTACTTAGGATTACATTTCCCTCATACCGATATTCCGGCTCAAGCTCGGGCATTGTATACCATTAACTGGCTACGTTACATTCCTGACGCTACATACAATCCCGTGCCCATACTATCGCCGGGCAATAGTATTCCCTTGGATCTTAGCCACAGTATGCTTCGCAGCGTCTCACCTATTCATCTGGAATATTTAGCAAATATGGGGGTAAAGGCAACGCTAACCATTTCGCTTATCAAAGATAATCAACTGTGGGGGCTTATTGCTTGCCACCATAACGATACTTTTGTGTTACCGTACCAGCTACGTATTGCTAGCGAATACATTAGCCAAATTCTGTCTTTACAACTCGCGTTAAAGCAGAAGAGCGAAAGTCAGATTATGACGCTAACCCTACGGCGTATCCATTCTTTACTTATTGAAGATATTACGCGGAAAAAGAATTATGAAGCTAGCTTTCTTCGCTTACAAAAAGAAACCTTGGCTTTAACCGATGCTAACGGGGCAGCCATCTGCCATGAGGGGAATATCACCTTAATCGGAACTACCCCTGCTAAAAAAGACGTAACTCAACTTTGCGACTGGGTAGCCCAGCAGGTAAATGAGCAAAAAAACCTATTTCACACGCACCGTCTGGCGACACAGTATCCGGCAGCAGACAACTTTATAAACCAAGCTACCGGTTTGCTGGCTGTGCTAATTGCCAAACCTCAGCAGAGTTACATTCTGTGGTTTCGTGGAGAAGTAATTCAGGAAGTACATTGGGGCGGGCAACCTGACAAATTTTATAAAAAAGAAGGCGACGGAACAATTCGGCTTCATCCCCGAAAATCATTTGATTTGTGGAAAGAAAGAGTTGAGGGAGCTTCTTCACCTTGGGCAGAAGAACACATTAGCATGGCTCAAGAGCTTAGCTACGCCATTAAAGACGTTTTTGTATTCAAAGCGGAGGAGTACCGTAAGCAGAATGAAGCATTGGCAAAACTAAACCGTGAACTAAAATCAGAAATTGAACGCCGTCAGGAGGTTCAATCTGCCCTAGAGCGTTCCAATAGCGAGCTTGAACGATTTGCCTACGTAGCTTCCCACGACCTTCAGGAACCACTACGGGCAGCTAGTAACTTTAGCCTACTGCTGAAGAAGCGATACGCGGAAAAAATAGATAAACGAGCCGATAAGTACATCCGCTTTATTGTAGATGGGACTAGCCGGATGCAAACCCTAATTGATGATATATTGGCGTTCTCGCGACTAGAACGAAAGGGCAATCATTTTGTGCAGGTAGATACTCATAAGATGATCGGAGAAGTTAAGTCTAACCTGAGCACCGCTATTCAGGAAGCCTCAGCTAAGATCAATCACTATAATCTGCCGACCATAACGGCCGATCAAGGACAGTTACGCCAACTTTTTCAGAACTTAATTAGCAATGCCCTAAAGTATCGTAATCAGGACGTGTCACCTGAGATCTGTATTCGATGCGAAGGGCAGCGAGATGCTTGGCAATTTTCCATTACAGACAACGGAATAGGCATAGAAAAGGAATTTTTTGATCGGATATTCGTCATTTTTCAACGCCTCCACTCTTCCCGTGAATATACTGGTACGGGAATTGGACTAGCTATTTGCCAGCGGATTGTCGAAACACATCAAGGGAAAATATGGGTTGAATCCGAATTAGGCGAGGGTAGTACCTTTTATTTTACTATTAACAAACATTTAACCCCCCCCGAATAATTATATGGATATTGACGTATTATTAGTAGAAGATAGCGAAGCCGATGCCGCGCTAGTAGAAGAGTCATTGGAAGATAGCAAGTTAAAAGTTAACTTGCATGTAGTGCAAGACGGTATAGAAGCCGTAAACTACCTAAATAAGCAGGGGGAGTATCAAGATGTTGGTACGCCCGATATTATTATATTAGACCTAAACTTACCAAGAAAAGACGGTCGAGAAGTACTAGAGGATATCAAAGGAGACGAGCATCTCAAACGAATTCCGGTAGTAGTACTAACTACCTCCTCGGCCGAAGAAGATATCTACCGTTCTTATAAGCTGCACGCCAACTGCTACATCACGAAGCCATTAGATTTTGATCAATTTTCCAGAATTGTGGCTTCCATAGAAGATTTTTGGTTCACTATTGTTAAGCTCCCCCCTCGCGGTGAGTAACTTTTTACTTATGAGAGAAATTAATATTTTACTCGTCGAAGACAACCTCACTGACCAAGAAATAGTAAAGGAGATGCTGATAGGTACTCAGCTTTTTCACTATAACTTGGAAGTATGTGAGAGAATTAATCATGCCATTGAGTGCGTAGCCCAGCAAAAGCCTGATATTATTCTGCTGGATTTATCGTTGCCCGATGGTAGTGGATTGCAAACATTAGAGAAACTTCAGGAACAGGACTTATCTATTCCTATTGTTATTCTTACCGGATTAGATGATCCCGATGTGGGGCTAGAAGCAATTAATAAAGGGGCAGAGGATTACCTTTCCAAGCAAGAAATTAATAATGAGCATCTACTAGCTAAAACTATTTCATTTGCCATAGAACGCCATAAGCTGAGGCGCGAACTTTTTCTGGCTATGAATCACCTTCAGAAATACAATGACAAACTGAAGGACTATTCCTACGTGGTTACCCACGATTTGAAGTCGCCTCTTACTAATCTGCGCTCACTGGTTGACATGTACCAACAGTCTGATGATACTTCTTTTCGGAGGAAAATCATGGGGAAAATTGGGGTTAGCGTAAATCGCCTGGATGATATGATCCGCAGCTTCTCCAATGTATTTTTGTCTGAGAAAGACTTGTCTAAAGAACCAGAAACTATTGACATACATCGTGCGGTTAGCGAAGTAGAAGAGCAACTAGCAGAACTTATCCGTAGTACCAATGCGCGTATTAGCACCAATTTCAGCAGTGCTGGTACCGTATCTTTCGTACCCGTACTATTTAAAAGTATTCTGCAAAACCTAATTACTAATTCTATCAAATACAGTGATGAGCATCGAGAGCCTCGTATTAGTATTACCACAGAAGATACTGACGACTACGTGATTATACATTTTAAAGACAATGGTATCGGAATCAACCTTGAGCAGCATCAGCAGCGGCTCTTTAAGTTGTTTAATCGGTTCAATACTACCAAAGCAAAAGGAACGGGAGTAGGCTTATATATGATAAAAAGCATTCTGGATGCCAGCGAAGGGCGCATTGATATAGATAGTACGGTTGGTGAAGGAACGCACTTCAAACTCTTTCTGAAAAAGGAAAAAGAGCTAGCCTTATAAAAAATTCACACTAATTCGTTCGTACCAAAGGGCTGTTTAACAAGCCGACCCAGGTAGCAGTGTAACCCTTACTGCCTTCTTGCACTAGTTTGTGCCATTCTCTATTATAGCAACTAGCCCATTCAAAAAGCGGAATAGCTTCGGCTGGATCAAAAAGCCTTCCTGGTTGGTATTCTTCTAACCCAGCGGCGGCTCGCTGGTGATCCAACTCCACCTTACTGTTCACCCACTCTTGGCGAACCTGCTCACCGATGGCGTAAAGTACTACGTACGCTACTGATTTTTCTACAGAAGCACCTTCGGGAGATGTGTAGGAAAATAGGTCGAAAGCCGGATCAAACTTTTTGAGATTGATAAAAATAGAAAGCAACGGTTTAAGTCCACCTACGTGATAATGAAGCGCATCTCACTGAACCAAATCTCGGCTAGTACTATCGGCATAATAAGCCGTGTTAATGTATTCTTTTAGCCCATTCAACGAAAACTGTTTCATCTCCTCCTCATCAGTAACGCAACCAACAATACCGATAATTTTCATACGTTTGGCCTGCCAATTATTATTAGGAGTATGTTCCCGCCCCATTTGCTTATGGGCAATAGTTCGCATCCATGCCTCTACTTTCTGCTGTTCATCTGAGCTAAAGTAATCTCGAAACAGATAATAGCTCAAAAAACAGGGGGCAAAATTTATTCTCATTAATTGTATTTCCGGTAGGCTGATATGTGTCCGACCAGGCTAATACAAATCGCTTAATCTGCGAAGCGTAATATTGACTACCCTGCCTGTAGCTGGCGTAGATATAGCTAATAAGCTTGTCGATATCAGCCAGACTCTTTTGGGTATCTATGCGGTCAGGGTTGGTTTCCAACAGGCCCTCGTAATGAAGTACCGACAGAGGACGGGGCGCAGCCGTTCGGTATAATTCAGCTAAATTTGCTACGCTATCGTGTAGCTGCTGAACTTCACCGTGGGTAGTAATCTGTTGCCGAAGGCGATCGATCTCGGTTGAGTCCAGTATTACGGTATTCGTAGTTTGGGCAATACTATCAAACTGAAGAACTAGCAATAATAACGTAAGTAAACGGTAAGCGACCATTCTACAAACTTACTACTTTTCCCGTTCAATGGTAAAACTTACCAATCGACTAAGCGATTGTTTATACGCTGAGTCGGGGAAGGTACAGAGAATCTGATTAGCTTCTTCGTGGTACTGCTGCATCGCTTGGGTGGCGTAGTCAATACCACCGGATTGCTTTACAAATTCAATAACCTCTTTTACCTTACTCGATTTCTCACTTTGGTTTTTGATAATGTAGATAATACGTTGCTTATCTCGCCAAGTGGCTTGATTAAGCGCGTAGATTAATGGCAAGGTCATCTTCTTTTCCTTGATATCAATACCGACTGGTTTACCAATTTCAGCATCGCCGTAGTCAAACAAGTCGTCTTTAATTTGAAAAGCAATACCTACCTTCTCACCAAATAAGCGCATCTTCTCTACAGTTTCATCATCGGCCCCGGCTGAAGACGCGCCTACTCCGCAACAAGAGTTAATTAGCGAGGCTGTTTTCTGACGGATAATCTCATAATAAACTTCTTCGGTAATATCCAGGCGGCGGGCTTTTTCAATCTGAAGTAACTCACCTTCACTCATCTCACGCAACGCCCGTGATACAATCTTAAGAAGACCATAATCGCCATTCTCAACCGATAGCAGCAAACCTCGGGAAAGCAAATAATCCCCTACTAACACTGCAATTTTATTCTTCCATAGCGCATTGATGGAAAAAAAACCCCGACGGTAGTTGGAGGCGTCTACTACATCATCGTGTACCAGCGTGGCGGTATGTAGCAGTTCAATGAGCGCAGCCCCTCGGTAGGTAGCTTCGGAGATAGTACCTACCGTACCCGCCGTTAGAAACACCAACATTGGGCGCACCTGTTTTCCTTTACGCTTCACAATGAAATTCATGATCTTATCCAGCAGCATCACTTTACTCTTCATCGAGTCGCGAAACTTTGCCTCAAAATCCGTCATTTCTTGCCGGATAGGTGCTTGAATTTCCTGGATACTATTCATAGGAGGTGCCGCGTGCAATATTAGAACCTAATCCGGCCAATGCCAAGCAACTAAACCAGAAAGGTGAACAAGTGTTGGTGTTATTGATGTTAAAGTGCTATGGTACGTAGTGTTAGGGTGCTCCGCATATAAATGTTAGGGTTTTTGATCTCGAGCTAAGACTGCACTAAGCGCGAAACTAAAGTGTTTTAGCACCCTAAAACTATAACACTTTCCCAAGCTGGTGCGTAAGCAACAATGTTACTTACACCGCTATGCACTATCTACCTGCTTTTCTATCCTGCGCCTTTATAGTTTTCGGTTTAGCCTGTCAGCCCAAATCTGACCCCAAAAAAATTATCGCGAATGCTATTGAGGCTCACGGAGGTCAAGATTACGATGGTAAGCACATTTCCTTCTCATTTCGTGATCGTGATTATGATGTGTACCTCAACAGTGGACAGTTTACCTACGAACGAATGTGGGAAGATTCTATTGGCAATGTGCACGACGTACTGACCAACGAAGGGTTTACCCGAAAAGTGAACGGGAAAGAGATGGTTTTGTCGGCGGAAGATGAAACGATCTACACAAATTCGCTAAACTCAGTAGTTTACTTTGCGTTGCTACCCCAACCGCTTACTGACCCAGCAGTGAACGCGACGTATCTGGGAGCCGATACAATTAATTCGGAACAGTACTACAAAGTGCGGGTAACCTTCGACCAAGCCGGGGGCGGAACTGATTTTGATGATGTGTTCGTTTACTGGTTTCATCAGGATAAGCATACGAGGGACTATCTCGCCTACGAGTTTCACGTGAACGGCGGAGGAACTCGCTTTCGCGAAGCCTATAACGTTCGGGAAGTCAACGGCCTTCGTTTTGCTGACTTTATTAATTATACCGACACGTTACATCAGTTCCCTTTGGAAGAGTACAATATCCAGTTTACCAGCCAGCAAGTGCAAGAACTATCTCGCATTGACTTAGAGAATGTGCAGGTGGAGGTAATTGAGCAGTCGGCTATTGCCACCGGACAGAACTAAGAAGCTGTTTAAGTTAACTCTTCTTGTTTCTTAGGAATCTTTATTCCGCCACTCGTCGGCTTTTTTTCGCACCGTAGCGTAGGCTACGCCACTCAAA
>CAKZPJ010000061.1 GCA_937138955.1 uncultured Flammeovirgaceae bacterium
TCGGTGCACATGGTGAAGCGGCACTACGGCGTGGCTACCGACCGCTATAAACTCATGCATTTCTACTACGATATTGACGAGTGGGAAATGTACGACCTGGAGGAAGATCCTAATGAAATGAATAACGTGTACGACGACCCCGCGTACGCCGAAGTTCAGAAAGAGATGCACACTCGTTTGACCGAACTACGCCAGCAGTACGACGATAGCGATGAAAATAACGAGAAGTTTTTAGAGGAGTACTTAGAAGTGGTAGAAGCCCGAAATAATAATTAACAAGAATGACTTTATCGTATCAGTTTTTTACAAACCCGTTTGCTTTACTAATTTTGGTACTTTTTACCGTGAGTTGCTCGTCTCAGCCGGAAACTACAACTGCTAAAGAAAAGCCACTCAACTCACCCAACATTATCTACATTCTGGCCGATGATTTGGGTTACGGTGATCTGGGTTGCTACGGGCAAACGAAGTTCTCTACTCCTAATATTGACCGATTGGCCGCACAAGGAATGCTGTTTACCCAACACTATTCCGGTAACACCGTGTGTGCGCCATCTCGATCAGCATTGATGACGGGGCTGCATACCGGGCATACTCCTATTCGGGGAAATAAAGAGGTTCAGCCGGAAGGTCAACATCCTTTGCCGGATAGTATACAGACTTTAGCAGAATCATTACAAGATGCCGGTTATACCACCGGAGCCTTTGGTAAGTGGGGGTTAGGTTACCCTGGCTCGGAAGGTGATCCCAACCAGCAGGGTTTTGACGAATTCTTTGGTTACAATTGCCAGCGCTATGGTCATCACTATTATCCGCGCCACCTGTGGCATAATCAAGATTCTATTGTATTAGAAGCTAATCAAGGTGCTCAAAAGGGAGCGTACGCTCCCTCCTTAATTCATGAAGAAGTATTAGGGTTTATCGAGGATCATCAAAGTGAGCCTTTTTTCCTCTACGTGCCTAGCGTCATTCCTCACGCTGAGTTAGTGGCTCCCCCCGAAGTAATGGCCCAATACCAAGGAAAATATCCACCGGAAACACCCTATGAAGGCGTAGACGGTGGCGAAGACTATCGAACAGGCCCCTACGAATCGCAAGAAGAGCCGCACGCTGCTTTTGTAGCGATGGTTTCGCTGTTAGATCAGCAGGTAGGAGAAATTATGGCGAAAGTGGACTCACTAGGTTTAGCTGAAAATACGCTGATTATCTTTACATCAGATAACGGCCCGCATCAGGAAGGCGGTGCCGACCCAGACTACTTTGATAGTAATGGGCCACTGCGAGGCTATAAGCGCGATTTGTACGAAGGGGGTATTCGGGTACCCATGATTGCTCGTTGGTCAGGTACCATTGCTAAGGGTAGCGAAAGCGATCACATATCTGCTTTTTGGGATGTCTATCCTACCTTAGCCGAACTCGCCAATATTGATATGTCTGAGAGTGATGGCATTTCTTTTATTCCCACTCTAACGGGTAATACGGCTCAGCCCGAGCACGAGTATCTTTATTGGGAGTTCCACGAACGAGGTGGCCGACTGGCCGTTCGGCAGGATAAATGGAAAGCAGTGCGTTACGATGTGCTGGAAGACCCAGAAAGTCCGCTCGAGCTGTATGATCTTACTCAGGATGTTGCCGAGGAGAATAGCGTAGCATCGGAACACCCGGAAGTTGTTGCTCAGATGGAAGAGATTCTGCGAAATGCTCGTACCCCTTCTTCAGTCTTCACCTTCGATCAAGGGACTTTCTTAGAAGCTAAATGATCATCTACTAAACCTTCAGCTTTTTATTGTTCAGGCTCAGGAGCGTAATCTGAGCGATCATGTCAGGTACTTGTGGCGATACACACGAGTGGGCTAGCGGGTATTGCTAGTGCTCATGAGCGGCATAGAACCAAAAATTTATGTATTTTGTGAAGTTAAAGTTTACTATTTAAAACATTTCAGTATTAATCAGAAAAATAATCACCATGAAATACTTCATTTTCACCCTGCTTAGCTTAGTAATTATTAGTAAAGTATCTGCTCAAGAGTGTAGTGATACTTTTTACCGGATGGAGCCAGGTTCGATATTTCACCTCACTTATTACGATAAAAAAGATAGAGTAGCTACTCGGCAAGAAAATACTGTCGCTAATGTAGATAAAAGCGGAAATGGATTAGAGGCGGTTATAGACACTAAGCTTTTTGATAAGAAAGATAAGTTAATAACCGAAGGTGCATTTGAGGTAGTTTGCGAAGGAGGAAGCATTAAATTAGACATGGATCAGATGCTACAGTCAATGGATCAACTAAAATCAATGCAAGGGATGGAGACGGAAATTGAGTCAGATTATATTATGCTTCCATCTGATCTGGAAGTAGGACAAGAGCTACCCGAAAGCAAAACGACGCTTAAGATGAAAATAGAAGGCAGTGGAGCCAATATGATGTCCAGCGTTGTAGTGATTAAAGATCGTAAAGTAATAGGTCAGGAAACAGTTACTACTCCGGCGGGTACGTTTGATTGCTATAAAATCACGTATAATACCGAAGTGAGCATGAAAACAATAGGCATGAATCGTACTACGTCATACCCGGGTGTGCATTGGTTTGCCCGTAACGTAGGAATGGTGAAGTCAGAGAGCTACAATCAAAAGGGAAATCTAGATTCGTATATGCTACTGACAAAGTTAGAATAGGCGAAAGCAGATTAATCAACTAGTAGTTCAACTATCCCGGGTGCGCTCTGCATCTGGGCATGATCGAGGGCAGTATTTCCGCGTTGGTCTTTTATAGCTTTATCCGCTCCGTGTTTCAGCAGTAGCTCAGCAATCTTTCGCTGCCCGAAGGTAGCTGTATAAATAAGCGCTGTGGCCCCATTGGTATTCTGAAGGTTTACATCAGCTCCCCGTTCAATCAGTAGTTGGGCAACGCGAGGGTATCCTTTAAAGCAAACGCCCATTAGCGCGGTGTTCCCCGCTGCATCCTGAACATTGATATCCGCTCCGGCATCCAGTAGGTATTCCGTCATTTTTAGCTGCTCATTGTAGCTGGCAAGAATCAGTGGTGGGAACCCCCGTTGGTCGCGCCTTTCTACCAAGGCGGGTTTTTCGGATAAATGCCGTTTCACTTCGGCAATCTCTCCCAAGCGAATTGCTTCAAAATATTCCATGCTAGAAATATATGAAAAAAGGAGCTACGGGAGCTCCTTCACAATAAATAGTTTGTAGAGAATTTACTGCATGGCAGCAAATTCAAACAATACTACCGAATATAAATTCATAAATCAAATTGATTATATTGATGAATCAATAGATTTTATCTATATGACACTTACCCAATTAGAATACATTGTTGCGCTAGACTCGCACCGAAATTTTGCCCGGGCTGCTGCCCATTGCTTTGTTACTCAGCCCACGCTTAGTATGCAGATAAGAAAGTTAGAGGATGAATTAGGAATTGTACTGTTTGATCGGAATAAAAAACCCGTTTCACCCACTGATATCGGAGCGCAGGTGATAAAGGAGGCGCATATTACGCTAGCTAGTCTTCGGAAAATTCGGGAAGTGGTTCACCAGCATACCGACGAAATAGCCGGAAGGTTGCGAATGGGTATGATTCCCACACTTAGTCCGTATCTGTTACCCCGTTTGTTACCTAAGCTTGCCAAAAAATATCCAAAGATAGATTTTGAGATTGAAGAGCTAGTTTCGGAACAACTGGTAGAAAAGCTGCACAAAGAGCAGTTAGATATTGGGGTGTGGGTAGCCAATCGTAAGGAACCGGACTTAGTGCATACCCCACTGTTTTACGAGAAGTTTTTGATTTATCTACCGGAAGGGCATCCTTACCCGAAGTCTCCGGTTGCCTTGCAGCAGTTGGATATGAACCACATCTGGTTACTCAAATACTGGCACTGCTTCCGTGATCAGGTGGAAAAAATTTGCGGAAATTTTGCGCAATCGCATCAGCAGATTAACTTCTTGAGCGGAAGTTTGGAAACGCTTAAAAAAATGGTTGATCAGCACTATGGTTTCACGCTACTGCCTGAGTTAGCAGTAAGAGAACTTTCTGCGGAACAGCGGGAGAAT
>CAKZPJ010000062.1 GCA_937138955.1 uncultured Flammeovirgaceae bacterium
CCATTTTTCTGCCCGCATCATGGGGTAATAATCCAAATTATCAGGCCTCTGAGCTGCTCTAATATTTAACGGAACTACCAAGGCAGCGATTCCGCAGATCCATGCCATAGAAGCTCCAGTATTTTGAAACCCCAACCCATATTCAAGAATGGAATACGGCAAAAAAGCTATCGCTACCAAAAAAGGGATAGCGCCTAGCAAAAGTGCGCCGAGCGACTTTTGGTAAACGACCTTCGCAATAGATGCTGCTACTCTATCCCGCTGAGCCCCAATTTGCTGATGAAGCTTTTCAGACTCGGACAAAAACCAGAAAGCAACAAAGCACACCGTTAGCATCATGATAGATACTACCGAAGGCAAAAAATCAGAATTCCAGTTAAATGATAGTGCTTCTTGAGTCATAGAGAGCGGGCAAAGTTAACAGCAATTTTAATAATTGAAAGTATAAATACGAGGGAATATATTCGCTTCGGTTATCGCAGAAACAGACTGTAATAGCCTGACAAAAATATTTAGAAAGCAGATGCATTATCTATGATCCGATGAAAAGAGAAATTTTATTTGTTCAGTATATTCTGTTAAATTTGCTGCTGTTCTTTTTTTTGACTGCCAACATGGAAATTCTTATTACTGAATCCGACATTCATTCCGTTATTAAATCTATCGCTAAGCAATTAGGCACTCGTCAGATACGCTATTTCTGTGAAGAAACTACCTTGGCTATTCCTCCACAATACGGCCAGGGCTATATTAAAGGAATCAATTTTAGAGATGGTTTAGGTCTGCTGCTGTTTAATTGTACGTTTAACGACGAAACTTCTTTTCGTTATTCTCTTGATAAATCGCATCCATTACGGGTTGTTTTCTGTCAGAAAGGAAAAGTAACCTATAGTTTCGATCCTGATCAAAAGAGACACGAAATTCCGGAACTACATACTGCCTTTTGTACCAGTACCGAAACATACGATCATCTTTACGAATTTCCTGGAGAAACGCATGTGCAGTTCACTAGCCTGGAAATTAACCGCCGTGTTTACTTAAATAAAATTGAATGCGATATTTCAACCCTTCCTAATGATTTAGCCAACCTTTTACAAGATATAGATGCCGTTGACCCATTTTCTTATGAAAATGCCTACAGTATAGCACTAGCAGATGTGGTGAATGATATCCACACTAACGATTTA
This sequence comes from uncultured Flammeovirgaceae bacterium, assembly GCA_937138955.1. Lineage (GTDB taxonomy): Bacteria > Bacteroidota > Bacteroidia > Cytophagales > Cyclobacteriaceae > Tunicatimonas. The sequence goes on from CAKZPJ010000062.1 coordinate 1,188, forward strand.
AAGGGATTAGCTCGCAAGAGTTTGATGGAATCTCGCTCGCTGGATTTGTTCGCCCATATTGTAACGCAGTACATAGATGATTTAAATCCTCAGAGCAAACGGGTACTGCTACGTAAGTCTGATCTTGCCCTAATCATAGAAGCCAAAAGTATTCTAGTAAATAATATTCAGGAAAATATTACCATACCTGAGCTTTCGCGGCAAGTGGGGGTAAACACTACTAAGCTAAAACAGGGGTTCAAAAAAGTGTACGGTTGCACGATCAATGAATTTGTTAGAAACCATAAGCTCACGTTGGCGAAAGAACTCTTGGTGGGCGGTAGTTTATCGGTAAAACAAATTGCCGAAAAAATAGGGTACCGAAACTATGCTTACTTTGCTTCTCGTTTTAAAGAGCGCTACGGGGCATTGCCTTCGGAGTATATGAAACATATCAAGCATAAGGTGCCTACGGATGAGGTGATAGAATATCCCCCAGAAAAGGTGTAGTTACCGGAATTGAAATCGAACGTATTTAATGTTAATACCACGACGGGCAAACTTCTGCTCGTAGGTGGTTTCGATTTGCTGTTCTAACCCATATAAATCCGAGCGATAGAGGTTATCAGTATAGGCTACATTATGTATGTCCATGCTTGCGCGTAGCACTTCTAGTGTGTATTCGTATAAAGCCAGATTATCGGTTTTCAAATGAATCCAACTGCCTGGTTGCAGAACTTCTTTATAAATCTCTAAAAAACGAGGACTCGTCAAGCGTCTTTTTTCTTCGCTTTCCTTCGGATGAGGGTCCGGAAAGGTAATCCAAATACCAGCCACTTCATGTTTGGCAAAACTATCTTGTAACTGTAATATTCTGATTCGTAAAAAAGCAGCATTAGAAAGTTGAAGGGCTTCAGCATCGCGACTTCCTTTCCATATTCTAGCCCCTTTTACATCTACCCCCACAAAGTTGTTATGGGGATGCAATGTGGCTAATCCAACCGTATACTCACCATGACCGCAACCTAGTTCTAATACAATAGGGTGGTCATTTTCAAAATATGAGCTCCAATTCCCTCGAATTGTGGCAAATATCGGCTTGCCGGGTTCAACTACATTCTTTCGCTGAGCATTTTCAGCAAACCGGGCTAATTTACTACGCATAATTTATACTATATCCAGTTCGGCTACCACAAAAGTACTGCCTCCTACAAAAATAAAATCTTCAGGAGTAGCCTGATATTCAGCCACTTGCAACGCTTGGTTCACATCAGCAATCATTTCAAAATCGAGTTGATACTCTTGAGCTACTTCTACTACTTGATTGAGCGGCATTGCCCGAGGGATATCAGCTAGGCAAAAATAATACTTTGCTGATACTGGTAAAAGAGCAAAAAGTTTTTGTAGGTCTTTTCCTTGCACAAAACCCAATACCATTTTTAGTTTCCGATACGAGTACTGATCAATTTGGCGAATAAGCTCTTCAAATGCTTCCAGATTGTGACCTGTATCAGCCACCACTGTCGGATTATTACCTAATAGCTGCCACCTTCCCTTCAACCCCGTGAGATTCTGCACCGCTTGTAATCCCGATCGGATGTGCTGCTCAGTAATTGCAAATCCTTGATTGGCTAATTGACTCACACTAGCTAACACCCCCACCAAATTATACTGCTGGTAATTACCTAATAATGAAAGCTTAATGTCAGAGTAGAGTAATTCTTCTTGGTAGTAAACCGACAGGTACTGGTAGTTAGTATCTATTTTTTGTCTCACTACTCGGTAATCCTCAAATGCTAATAGCAAAGAGCTACCTTTCTGTTGCGCTTTTTTCTTAAAAACTGGCAGGGTTTGCTCATGGTAACTACCCACCACTACTGGAATACCTGACTTTATGATTCCAGCTTTCTCGTAGGCAATTTCAGCCAACGTATCACCCAACATATCGGTATGGTCTAGACCAATATTGGTAATTAAGCTTAGTAGTGGGGTTAAAATATTAGTTGAGTCCAACCTACCGCCCAAACCAACTTCCACCACTGCAATATCTACCTGTTCTTCAGCGAAATATTTAAATGCCATAGCCACCGTCATTTCAAAAAAAGATGGCCTGAGATGGGTGAGATATTCCTGATTCTGTTCCACAAATTGCGCTACCTTATCCGTTGGAATAGGTATCCCATCTACGCGAATTCTTTCGGTAAAGTCTTTTAAATGAGGTGAGGTGTATAATCCGGTTTTATAGCCGGCGGTTTGTAATATAGCCGCTAACATGTGTGCGCTACTTCCCTTGCCATTAGTGCCGGCAATGTGCAGCGAAAGAAACTTTTGGTGAGGGTTGTTTAGATGGTCACAAAGCGAGCGAATATTGGTGAGATTTTTCTTCACAGCCGATCTTCCTACCTGTTGGTACATGGGTAGCTGTTCCAATAAAAAAGCTAAAGTCTCCTGATAAGTCACGCTACTGTTGAATGTACTGTATTTCCAGATTCGCAAAATTAATTCACAAACTTTACCATCCTAGCACCGGGTGCATAACGTTTTGTCGCGAAGGTAATGTAGAATTATTAACTTGCCGCTAAA
>CAKZPJ010000063.1 GCA_937138955.1 uncultured Flammeovirgaceae bacterium
AAAACTTAGAACCATAATACACTAACACCTGAACATATTAACCCTTAAACACACCTTCATCATGTACGAAACACTGAAACCCGTCTTAGAACAAGAGTTAACTGAAATAAAAGAAGCTGGTCTGTACAAGACCGAACGCATCATCACCACTCCGCAAGATGCCGTCATCAAAACGAACTCCGGTAAAGAAGTGATTAACTTTTGCGCTAATAACTACCTAGGCTTATCTTCTCACCCCAAAGTGATTGAAGCGGCCAAGCAAACGATTGATACCCACGGCTATGGTCTGTCATCAGTTCGCTTTATCTGCGGTACGCAGGATATTCATAAAGAATTGGAACAGAAGATTTCGGATTTTTTGGGAATGGAAGACACTATTCTATATGCGGCTGCTTTTGATGCTAACGGTGGAATATTCGAACCGCTGCTAGGAAAAGAGGATGCAATTATCTCTGACCAACTTAACCATGCCTCTATCATTGACGGAGTACGCCTATGCAAAGCCATGCGTTTCCGCTATCAACACAATGATATGGCTGATCTGGAAAAGCAGTTACAGGAAGCCGATGCAAGGGGTGCCCGCCACAAAATGATCGTTACCGATGGGGTGTTCTCTATGGATGGCACCATCGCCCAACTAGATAAAATTTGTGACTTGGCCGATAAGTATAAAGCATTAGTGATGACTGACGAATGCCACTCAACCGGATTTATGGGCAAGACCGGTCGGGGCGTACATGAACACTGCGAAGTAATGGGTCGGGTAGATATCATCACCGGAACACTGGGAAAAGCACTGGGTGGGGCTTCCGGTGGTTTTACTAGTGCCCGAAAAGAAATTGTAGATATGCTGCGGCAACGGTCGCGCCCTTACTTATTTTCTAATACTTTGGCTCCTTCTATTGTAGGCGCATCTATCGCCGTACTTGATATGCTCTCTAGCACCACCGAACTGCGCGATAAGCTGGAAGACAACACTACCTACTTCCGCCAGAAAATGACTGAAGCCGGATTTGACATAAAAACCGGTACCCACGCCATTGTCCCAATCATGCTGTACGAAGCCCCTTTGGCCCAGCAGTTTGCCGCCCGCTTGCTAGAGAAAGGCATCTACGTAATTGGCTTTTTCTACCCAGTGGTACCTCAAGGACAAGCCCGCATTCGGGTACAGATGAGTGCGGCTCACGACCGAGAGCATCTCGATCAAGCAATTGATGCCTTTGTAGAAGTGGGGAATGAGTTAGGGGTTTTGGTTTCATAATTGCATAAGGGTAATTTGTAAGAATACGATTAATTGTGTCCCTGCTACAGTGGGAACTATCTTTGAGTGTATTCTCTTTCAAAAATAGCAGACAAGAATCGTAATGTTGATTCGTTACTACTTTGTAAAATACTAGTCAATTACCTCATGCGCTATTTATTTTGTTTATTTCTGCTCACCGGGCTGAGTCTGTCTTCGGTTACTGCTCAGGATGAAAAAGATAAGAAAGAAGAGGGAGAAGAAACCATTGAAAAGACTTTTGCCCCTGATACTTCCGATATTTTTCTGGTTGACCCGGCTACGCAAGTACCGCTTACGGTAAATCTGGAAGCGGAAGAGGAGGAAGAAAAAGAGGAGAAGAAGGCGAAGAAGAAAAAAAAGCGTAAGAAGAACGTTTTTTACGATATTAAAACCAAAAAAGGCTTTGCTCGCTCAGCCCGGGGTGGAACCGATGTTATTGAGACGTTTCATTATCTAAAGGTGTTCGAGATGCCCAATCCTTACGTGCGCGATGTGTATTGGTACGATACTAAGCGTAAGCAAATTCGTACCACGCACAACATCACCAAGAACAAAGCTCTTATTCTGCATGGTCCTTACAAAAAGATGACTACCGATAATGAAATTCTGGAAGAGGGAATTTTCTACAAAGGCACCAAGCACGGTCGGTGGACCAAGTATAGTAAGAAAGATATTCTGCTGGACAAAGAGAAATACACCCGAGGCTGGCCCCGAGAATCAGAAATCACCTATTACGACGAAGGAAAACGCACAAAACCTCAAGAAGTAATTCCGGTGGAATACGGGGAAAAGGAAGGTTACTATTTTTACTTTCACCCTAGTGGGCGCATTGCGGTAGAAGGAGAGTATCAGCAAGACCATAAAGTAGGTATCTGGACCGAATTCTACGACTACGACCGCCGACCAAAAAAGCAAATCAAGTACAGCGAAGACCCCTACGATGATGAAACTCGCCCTTACACTATGAAGGAGTGGAGTCCCGAAGGAAAGGTGGTTTATGACTATAAAAAGGACTCTAGGTAAAAGATTTCTTCGGCAAACCGGTCGTTACTTTCACTACTTTTCAAGTGACAACACAACCCTGGCATCCGAACTATCCTCTTTCGGTTCATGGCGAAGAGTGATGTCGGTAGCATCCTCTTCTGAATTGCGCGTCTGATTACCAAACTCACAAATGAAGGTTTTATAATTTTCTATAATTAGAGTGAAGACGTTGACTCTAAAAAAGCCTTGGTTTTCCCGGCTACGTTGCAATCGCCACCGCTCTATTCCCTGATAAAGGGTATCGTTACGGATATACTCAAATCGCAGTGTATCACCGTCAAAAATAAACTGCCCCAGATTACCAGCTTCATCTACCCGATCTTCCGAATTATCGTAGATAGATATCGCCTCACTCACTTGCCATACGCCCTGCAATGAGTCCACCCCTTGCGATGTATCATCTTCTTTACAGGCCGATACTATCAAAAAGACTAACAGCGTGATTTGAAATAACGTAATCTTCATTTGCTTTATACTATAGATACATAAATAGACACACTATCTCTTGCAATAGTTGGACACAAGTTATGCTCCACTGAAGTAAGTTAGAAGAAAGCAGATAATTGTTCTGCAAAAGGTGGCAAGTATTACTTAGATAGACTGTAGCTCACTTGCTTTGCTAACTATTCTTCAGCAGCAATTGTGCGTTCTAAAGTATACTGCCAAGTTTATTAGCCTCACTGAATTAATGTATATTGCTAATGGCTTTGCCGTTTGTACTACACTAATAACAATTCAAATCTATGATCCGCCTTGCCTTCGGTACTTCGCTCCTCTTTCTATTTGCTCTTAGCTCTTACGCTCAAGATTCAGCGGGCGAAGAGGAAATTCGTGCGCTAATTGATCAGTACGCGCAAGCGCGAGAGCAACAAGATACTGTATTACTTAAAAGTATTTTGGTTAAGGAAATAGATCAACTGGTTTCATCGGGAGAATGGCGGAAAGGAATTGGGGGAGCTATGCAAGGTATGATGCGTAGTTCGCGCCGTAATCCAGGTGACCGAATTCTTGAAGTAGAAAATGTGCGGTTTCTAACCGATGAAGCCGCTCTAGCGGATGCTCGCTACGAAATTAGAAATGCGAACGGTGATGTCGTTAGAAAAATGTGGAGTACTTTTGTAGTCGTTTACCAGAAAGACACCTGGCGAATTTCTGCTATTCGGAATATGCTTCCAGCCAAACCCAATACAAATAATTTAAATACCACCGATTTGTTAACCAAAGCTCAAAAGTGGATTGACCGTTTACAAATGCAACCCCATCCCGAAGGAGGATATTACCGAGAAACTTATCAGTCACCCGATAGCATCCCTAAATTGGATCGGAGGTACTCTACCGCTATTTATTATCTTTTGTTAGAGGATGCTTTCTCAGCATTTCATCGGATCAAGTCCGACGAGATGTGGCACTTTTATACGGGCGAAACATTAGAAATCGCTGTGTTGTCGCCAGAAGGCTCTTTAGAAATTCATCGTCTTGGTCCGCATTGGGAACAAGGTGACCGATTCCAGTTAGTGGTTCCCGCTAATTATTGGTTTGCTTCGCGAATGGCTGATCCAACTACCTACGCACTGGTAGGCTGCACCGTCTCGCCCGGCTTCGATTTTCGCGATTTTGAAATGGCTGATCGGAAGAGTTTACTGAGCGAATATCCCCAATACGAAACTATCATTCATCAACTTACTCGAGGGGAAGAATAGAATTTCCCTAATTTTGAGGAGTTTTCTATACGAATCTACCCGAAAATTCGTAATTTTTACGGACAACCTACAATAATGATCCTATGAAATTCGCTACCCTGTTTCTACTAAGTGTACTATGTACCGCCACCACATTTATTCCTGATGACTATCAACTGCTATTAAGCGAAGATTTTGAAGGAAAACAACCACTCAAGATCTTTGAAATGACCGACCGGGCGGCTTGGAAGTTGAGCAAAATAGATGACAACCGAACTTTGCATCTGTTTGCTGCCAGCGACTATCAGCCTCGAGTACGCTCACCCCGCAATATTGCTATGCTCTCGGATCAAATGTACGGCAGCTTTGTATTGGAAGCTGATTTAATGCAGACTGGGCGAGAGTACGGGCATCGTGATATGTGTCTCTTTTTCGGTATGAAAGACCCTAGCAATTTTTACTACGTCCACTTAGCCACGAAACCTGACCCGCACGCTCACAACATCTTTCTCGTAAATGATGAACCCCGCGTCGCCATTGGTGAGAAAGTATCAGACGGAATAGATTGGGGCGAAACCAATCAGTGGCACAAAATAAAAATAGAACGCAACATAGAAGAGGGATTTATAAAAGTATACTTTGATGATATGAACACTCCCATTATGGAGGCGACCGATACCCACTTTGCCGAAGGCTACATCGGTTTTGGCTCATTCGATGATACCGGGATGATTGATAATATCAAAGTATGGGGCCCGAAAGCTAGCAGCCCTTCCGACTCGTTTTTTGCTTCTACTAGAAGGTAGAAAGCCAGGTGATAGAGTTTTTGAATGAGAGGCGTTTATTGATAATTAGTGTCCTGATTACTGTTTACTTCAGCGGACTGTATCTTCTTTACCTTTACAAGATAGACCATGTATTGATCGGGTTTTTCCGAGAGTTACTTACCATTCCGTTTTTACTCGCTCAAGTATTTTTTCTAGTTATAGGTGTCATTCGGCTAGTAAGAAGACAGACTCCTAAACCTTACCGTACAGTATTCAGCATCATCTTGCTCAGTTTATGTTCTTATCTCACTATAGGGAGTATTTTATTTACGTGCCACCCCCTCCAGCCTTTATTTCGTCTTTTTATATAAATTATTGACCTCCTGTTCAGTAATTTCACCTTGATAAACTACTAGACGATATCGCAATACCGTAGATTCTTTATCAGAAACTAATACTGGTTCTTGCCCAGGGTAAACCGGATTCTGCATACTGTTCTTGGTACGTAAAATCCACTGGTCGACTGGAGATGGATTATCCGGGTGAGCCATAACGACGATTCCAGCCGAACCGCCGTCAGCAGCCAATGAACCAGACATATCCATCCAGGGGCCGGCTTCTACCGCTTCGGTTTGAGCCGTGACTGCTCCATTGGTAGAAGTGAACTTAAGATCTTCCGGTAATTTCATCCTCACCGAGAATCCGCCGTATCCCTTCACATCTTCTGAGCCACCTATTTTTAAGTCAGGAACCAAGGCTAGCAGGGAAATCTTGAAATCTAGCACTCGGTAATTTTCAGTAGCAGAATGAATTTTGATACTGGTTTCTTCCGCAAGGAAAGGTTGTGGTTCGCCTTGCTCATCTGTCCAATTAGGTGATTTCCAGTGGGTTTTCGTATACAGCGTACTGTCTTCTTGCTTGCCGCCAACCTCATACACATCCCAGCTAATATTTTCGCAAGTCCAGGCATCGCCAATGCGTTTGTCCCCAATAAGTACCTGATGCCACGTCCAGAAAATACCTCGGTGGTGCAGATGATCTTCGGGGAAATCCTCAGTAAGCACCGTGCCATCTAATCCGTACAGCGGATGGACGTAATTTGCTCGGGGGTACTCACCATTCTGCGACTTCGTTTTTTGCTGATAAAAGAAAATGCGTTCATCATTTTCCTTCACCCAAACTCCATCCTCCGAATACTCAAACGTAAGTGCTTGAGCGGATAATGAAACCGGCTGGTCGCAGGCACTTAATAGTACTAGCAAAAGTAGGTAGGTATAGTATTTCATTAGCTTATTATTGACGAACCAGCCAAATATAACCTAATCTGCAAATATTTACTCAGGAAGAAGTAGGGCGAGGGCGAATAGCCACTTCTTCGTTAATCCAACAACCTACTTCCATAGTCTCACCCTTCTTAAAATCTTCCTGAAAATTTTTTTCCATCGTAGGCAGCCCAATATACCGTCCGATCCTGCACAACTGACTTCCTTTGTTTATACGCTTCAAAACTGGAGAAAAATAGAGATCGCCTATAATTTAGCGATTGCCTTAGCTGTACTTACCGACGGCTCGTACCGAAAAACTACTCGTCTTTGCCGACTACATAACGTTAATTGGTAATCCATCCATAGACCGTGTCTTCCAAAAGCAAGCTAAAGAACAGGCTCGCAAGCTATTCATCCACAAACCTCTATCATACTTAAGAAGAAAACTCTAGCTCTGGAAGGTTTCTTTAGCGCAATTCAGCAGAAAGGAAATTTGCTAAACTATACGGTTCAGAATATTAAAATCACTCATCAGCAAAGAGTAAAATCTGGGTTAAAAAGGCAGATAAGCAGTTTAGCAGTGAGCAAAAAAGGTGTGGGAGGATTAGTAATATTGAATAGCCCTGTTCAGATTTGGTATTTTTGTTGACTACGTAGCAACAAAGCAAATGACGAATACCAAGCAAATCCTCAATCAACTGCATGATTTAGCCGACCCGGCCTACTTACCCAAAATGCAGCGATTTGGAATCTCTACGGATCAAGCCCTGGGCATCCGCATGCCCGTGCTTAGGCAATTGGCTACACCCTATTACAAACAACACGAACTAGCCCTTGATTTGTGGGATAGCGGTATCCACGAAGCCCGGATACTTGCTACATTGGTGGATGACTATCAACAAGTAACCAAAGAGCAACTGGAAAATTGGGTAGCGGATATTCATTCCTGGGATGTATGCGATCAGGCCTGTGGTAATCTATTTTGGCGTACTCCGTTTGCCTACCAAAAAGCTACCGAGTGGTGCCAACGTTCCGAAGAGTTTGTAAAACGAGCGGGCTTTGTGCTAATGACTGCTTTGGTTATCCACGATAAGAAGATGCCCGAAGATCAGATCACCGCTTTCTTTCCCTACCTAGAAATGGAAGCCTACGATAACCGTAACTTTGTAAAGAAAGCCATCAACTGGATGCTACGCCAAACCGGAAAACGTAGTTCATCGCTTAATCAAAAAGCTATTGAATTAGCCCAGAAGATTGCCCAGCAAGAATATCCATCCGCCCGCTGGATTGCTAAAGATGCTCTACGGGAACTTCAGAGTGGGAAGGTGCAGGAGAGGCTAAAATAACTGAAGACCGGAGTCTGGACACCGGAGACCGAAAATTTTACCCGGTTTCCGGTCTCCAGCTAATTACTCGCCAACAAATTACACGACTCTACCAGCCGGATGAATTCTTGACGGTAACCTTCTCGATCTTCGCCTTTTGCCTCTCGAGCCATTTGG
>CAKZPJ010000064.1 GCA_937138955.1 uncultured Flammeovirgaceae bacterium
AAGACCACGGTGATCAGGTCTGGTTTCGTAACATTCGCATTCGCGAGATGTGATTATTTCTATTCATTTGAAACACTACAGAAAGTACTAGCTCCAACTAGTACTTTTTTACTTTATAATAGTGCTAACAAAAGCAATAAACGGAAACTTATTTTTGTTGAATTCTAGTTATTTAGCCGTATCGCTTGTAAATTTCAGACTGCCTTATTGAATAAAGGTTAAAAACATTCGTATGAAATCATTCTTAACGTTAATTTTTGTCTCTCTCTTTGGATTGCTGCTGCTGCAAAGCTGTAGCGAGTCTAGGGATCGACAGGTTTTAGTACTATTTGAGCAAACCAATCCCCAAGCCCCTCAGGGCGTAAACATTCTTCAGCAGTTGGGTGAAACCCACAGTTTTGAAGTAAGCACTAGTAGCGAATTTACCCAACTCTCTGAAGAAGAAATTCAACAGTATAGTGCTGTCTTGCTGTTAGGTTTTGCGGTAGATACCTTACCTATTCATCAGCAAACTACTATCGAACGTTTTGTGCAAGCGGGCGGTGGATTGGTAGCTATTAATGCTCCTATTCAAGCCAAATATACTTGGCCCTGGTACGAAAATGTACTGAAAAGCCAGCCGGAAGTGATTGAAAATCCCGAATACCAGCAAACTCCGGTAGAACTAACCTCGACATCTGATAAAGCGGAAACTCAGTCTGCATCTAAGCAAATTAAGCGACCGTACGATGGTGGTCAATTTTTCTACTTAGGCGGTCAGGATGTTTCTACCGGATTAGAGAGCGACCAGTTGCAAGCTTCTGTGCTGGATGGTATTGAGTTTGCCATTGGTGATAATCAAGTAAATTACAGTAACGCCCGGTCGTTACCAGTTCCTGAAGATAATCGTTTTGTGAAGAAAGTATTGATTCCCGGACCACTGAATGAACCGACCGAACTTACCATTTTGCCCGATGGGAAAGTGGTGTTTACCGAGCGTAAAGGGGCGCTTAAAATGTACTTTCCTGATACTGAGACTTATCGACAAATTGCCCAGCTAGATGTGCATACCAAATTTGAAGATGGTTTGATGGGTATCGCTAAAGATCCCGAATTTTACCGCAACAATTGGATTTATCTATATTACTCACCGGTAGGCGATAAACCGGTTCAGCACCTATCGCGCTTTCTTTTGCTGGGCGACAGCCTCATTATGTCTTCCGAAAAGCTAATTTTAGAAGTAGATGTGCAACGGGATGAGTGCTGTCATACCGGTGGTTCCATTGCTTTTGGTCCTAATGGCTTGCTCCATCTTTCCACTGGTGATGATACTAACCCTTTCAAATCCAATGGCTACGCGCCGATTGACGAGCGACCTGGCCGAGCACCTTTTGATGCTCAGGGATCTTCGGGCAATACCAATGATTTACGAGGAAAAGTTCTTCGCATTCGCGTAAACGACGATGCCTCTTATTCTATTCCTGATAATAATTTATTTCCTAAGGATGGCTCGGGCGGACGACCGGAAATCTACACCATGGGAACTCGAAACTCCTACCGAATTAGTGTAGACCAGGAAACCGGTTGGCTTTACTGGGGCGATGTAGGCAACGATGCTCGGGTAGATGGTGAACGGGGCCCTAAGGGATACGATGAGGTTAATCAGGCTAAAGAAGCGGGTAATCACGGCTGGCCTCACTTCCGGGGAAATCGGGCGTACCCCGACTACGATTTTGCAACCGGCGAAATTGGCGATTACTTCGACTTTGATGCTCCAGTAAACAACTCCCCTAACAATACCGGGGCGAAAGTTTTACCTCCTTTCAAAAAGGCTCTGATCTGGTACCCTTACGATGAGTCGCCTGAGTTCCCAATTGTAGGCAAAGGCGGAAGAAACGCCATGGCCGGACCGGTGTATCACCACGATCATTATCCATATAGCGATACTAAGCTTCCTGAGTACTACGATGACAAGTTATTTATTTACGACTGGATGCGAAATTGGATTATTGCCGTTACGCTAGATAACAATGGCGACCTGGTTCGTCTGGAGCCATTCTTGGATTCGGTAGATTTTGTGAAAATCATCGATATGGAAATGGGACCGGACGGTAGCATATATATTCTGGAGTACGGCACTGACTGGTTTGCCAAAAATCCGGATGCCTCTCTTTCTAAAATAGATTATTTTGAAGGGAACCGCGTCCCGGTAGTGCAGATTGCGGCAGATGAAACCGTAGGAGCCGCCCCACTAACCGTTAACTTCTCGAGCGAAGGCACCTTTGACTACGATGAAGAAGACACTCTATCGTATCAGTGGCATTTTACCGATGCCGAAGAACCTCAATCCGATGAAGCAAACCCTAGTTTCACTTTCGACGCAGCGGGTATTTATTCGGTAAGACTAACTGCCTTGGATGATAAGGGAGAAGCATCTAGCAAAGACATTGAAATACAGGTGGGAAACCAGCCCCCCGCGGTGGATATTCAATTAACTTCCAACCAGACATTCTACTGGGATAATGCCCCGATAGAGTATCAAGTGGTGGTGCAGGATAAAGAAGACGGCAATCTTCAGGATGGCTCTATCGATACCCAAGCGGTGAACTTTGCCTTTAATTTTGTTCCTGGTACTGGAAGCGGAGAAGATGACTTAGGGCACAAGATGGTTGTGGATGGCTATTCATTGATTGAAAATAGCGGGTGCAAAGCTTGCCATGCTTACGAAAAACAGTCGGTTGGCCCAGCGTATAATGCGGTAGCCGAACGCTACGAGCGTAGTGAAGAAGTGGCTACTATGCTCGTGAATAAAATTCTGAAAGGGGGAATGGGTACCTGGGGAGATCGAGCTATGCCGGCTCAGGCGGTATCACCAGCAGAAGCGGAGTCGATTGTTGATTATATTCTATCGATTGACGAAACCTCCCTGTTACCACTACAAGGAAGTTTTGTGGCTGATCAGCATCTCAACGCCGGAAGCGGTACGTATGAGCTATCAGTGAAATATAAAGACCCAGGTGGAGAG
>CAKZPJ010000065.1 GCA_937138955.1 uncultured Flammeovirgaceae bacterium
GCGCAAGAACTGTTCGGGCATATGCTGGGCAATAATTACTGGGATATTGAGGTTCGCGGGTAGTCCGCTCAGTAATTGCTCAATAGCCATTGGTCCCCCGGTAGAAGCTCCGATAGCAATCGCCTCGTAGCGTAGCTGCTCATCAAAACTATGGTGAAACGTATTTTTCTTGCCTTGCTCCCGGGTAAGCTTGCCCGACGATACTTCAGCCGCGACTTTTACCATGTCATTGAGGGGAAACTGTCGCTGCTTGGCTAGCTTGGTCACCTCTTCTTTATTGAGGAAATCAAAGGCCCCAGCCGATAGTGCCTCAAATACTTTGGGGTCTTCTTTTTCTAATGAACTTAGCAAGATTACGGGCTTAGGATTACTCTGCATTACCTTCTTTACCACAGCCAGCCCGTCGCTTTCTGGCATTACCATATCGGTAATAATTACATCGGGTTGAAGCTGTTGGATCTTTTCCAAACCCTTGGTACCATTCGAGGCGGTTCCCAGTAGTTCAAGGGAGGGGTCACTTTTTAAGAGATCACTTAAGATAATTCGCATGAATCCTGAGTCCTCAATCAGCAACGTAGTTGTCTTGTGAGGCATACACTGGGCGAATTAAAGTTGATTCAGTACCTCGAGCAGTTTTTCAGAAGTGAAAGGCTTAACAATGTACTCCTTCGCTCCTAAGCTCATCCCTTCTTCTATTACTGATTCTTGTCCTACCGCACTGATCATCACTACCTGCGAAGGCAGTTCCTCCTCAGTGTACACCTTGAGAATATCGGTGCCGATCATATCAGGAAGGATATTATCTAGCGTAATAATATCAGGTTGCAGCTCCAAAGCAAGATCAATGGCTTCTTCGCCATTAGCAGCTTCTCCTACTACCTCGAACCCACCCTCTACAACCGAGTTTTTTATGAGGGTTCTCATGTACAATGAATCGTCCACAATAAGTACTTTCTTTGCCATTATATTAAAGTTAATGATGAATGATTAGTGAGTAATGAATTATGACTAATGTCCTGCATATCTCATTGGTCATTCGCGCGGCGCCCGAAATCATTATTCATTAGTTATTTTTTCTGAAGTTACAGCCTGATACATTTCTTTCTCTTGCATCACTGCAAATACATCAATCAGGATAACCAGTTTCTTATCTACCTTCACAATTCCCTTGATATAATTCCGCCCCTCCTGGCTACCTTGCACAATACTGGCGGCATCTTCAATATCACTGGTAGATACCGTAAGTGTATTGGGCACTTCTTTTACCAAAATACCTACGTTCAGTTGTGAGCTGGCTACCACCAAAGTATAGTTAGAAGAAGTGCCATCGGCATCCAATTCTTGTACCTGTAAGCCAAACTTTTCTCTCAGGTCAACAATAGCCAAAATATTACCTCGAATGTTGGCCACACCCTTAATGTAGGGTGGCACCTGAGGCATGGGAGTAACATTAGGCGTAAAGACCACTTCTTTAATCTGATCAATGGTAATACCGTACTCTTCTTCGCCTAACTTAAAAACGATAAGTTGCTGGCGGGCACCGCTGTCAACGGTTTCTTCCGCTTGTTTGGATTCTAATTCCGTAGCTTCCATAGTGGTTTCGTTCCAGATTATGATTTTATAATTGACGAAGTTTGAACTGACCTACTCCTTTTTGCAGTTCTTCAGCCACATTGGAAAGCTGGTTACTAGCCTCGGTAATCTCACCCACACTATTATTCAAGTCTTGCGATGAGGTAGCAACCTCTTCGGTGCCCGCCGCAGTTTCTTCGGCTACTACCACAATCTGCTCAATATTCTTGGCCACATCGTCAATAAAAGCTTTCTGACCGGAGGTAGCATCCTGAATCTCTTTCGCGTAGCTAAGGGTATTAGTGCTAGCATCTGAGATTTCAGAGAAAATGGTTGAAGCTTCTTTGGTGGCACTGCTACCGTCTTCTACACTATCCTGCATTGTTTCTATAGCCTTGCTGGCCGACTGAGTATCCTTTTGCACGTCGCTGATAATTTTCTCAATATCAACGGCCGAACGCCGGGAGTCTTCAGCTAACTTCCGAATTTCTTCGGCTACTACCGCAAATCCTCGTCCGGCATCTCCGGCGCGAGCAGCTTCTATAGCCGCGTTGAGAGCCAACAGGTTGGTTTGGGAAGCAATATCCGAGATGACATTAAGAGTGCGCCCAATTTCCTCAGCTCGCTCCGTCAGCACGTTGATAGACTCGGTAGTCACGTTAGCCGATGAACGAATCCCCTCCATATTTTCCACTAGGTTCTTTACAATCAGCAAACCGTTTTCGCAACTCTGCTGACCTTGATCAGCCGTTTGGTAAATGCTATTGGCCTTCTCCTCCATATCATTAGCGCTGGACAATACCTGGTCTACTAAATTAGACGATTCATCAGTTCTCTGTGCCTGATCTTGGGCTCCTTTTGACATTTGAGAAATAGCTGAGGCCACCTCACTGGTATTATCCTTAATGTTTTTACTTCTTTCTAATAAGCTATTGGCTGATGTGCCTACTCGGTCAGCATTTTTACCAATGCTACCCAGCAGACTGTTCAGATTTTCCATTGCTACATTTAGTGCATCACCCATTTCCTGAACATACCCTTCGGCAGTAGTTTCAAACTTTTGGGTAAGGTCACCTTGTGCCATGCTGGAGATTAAGTCCCGAACCTGAAGCACAGGTTCTTTTACTTTGGTGATATCCGTAGCAATCTTAATTACTTTTACTATCTGTCCGGCGTCGTCTTTCACTGGCGTATAAGAAGCACTCAGCCAAATCTGCTTTCCATCCTTTCCTACCTGCTCAAATTCCCCAGCATGAATGCTTCCCTGACTCAAATCGGACCAAAAGTTCTCGTATTCAGCCGTTTTAGTATATTCGGGATTACAAAAAATTCGGTGATGCTTACCCTCAACTTCGCTAACACTTGAGTAGCCAACTGCCTGAAGAAAGTTATCATTAGCTGAAATAATGGTGCCATCCGGTTCAAACTCAAT
>CAKZPJ010000066.1 GCA_937138955.1 uncultured Flammeovirgaceae bacterium
ATTATTGACCGTATTCCTCTCAAACCCGGTAGTTTAATCGAGCACGGGACGCTACTTACTACTGCTTCCGATATTAGCAATGTATTTGCCTACTTTTATGTATCTGAGAGTGAATACTTGCAATACATGAAAATGCGCGGAAATGCTGAAGCTAATTCAGACGAAGTACATTTAGTTTTAGCCGATGGTTCGCCTTACCCGCACACTGGAATGATTGAAACGATGGAAGGGGAGTTTAAAGCCAGTACTGGCTCTATTGCTTTTCGTGCTCGTTTCCCTAACCCTGGAAAAATCTTGAAACACCGGGCTACCGGCCGTATAAGCCTGTCCAGCACCATTGAGAATGCCATAATAGTTCCGCAGAAATCAGTATTTGAGATCCAGGATAAGAACTACGTATTCTTGGTTGATTCAACCAATCAGGTAAAAATGAAAAATTTTATCCCTAAGACGCGGTTTTCTCATTACTATATCGTAGAATCAGGATTAGAACCAGGCGACCGAATTGTGTTTGAGGGAATTCAGAACCTGCAGGAGGGTATGAAAATAGAACCACAGCACGTAGGGTTAGATAGCATTATCGCTATGACTCAACCTGAAGCAGAATTACTATAATTATTAAGTGTTACAGTGTTATAGTGCGTGGTGTTATAGATATTTATATTCAGCCTAAATTCATACATTATAACACTTAGAACTATAACACCATAACACTGAAAAAACACTAGGCATCAACATATGTTCAATATCTTCATTCGTCGGCCAGTACTCTCACTGGTTATCTCTTTATTCATCACCTTATTAGGAGCTCTTTCATTTTTCACCCTTCCAGTTGAGCTATTTCCTGAGATCGCGCCGCCTTCAATAAAAGTTCGAGCCAAGTATCGAGGGGCTAACGCTGAAGTAGTCTCGAACACTGTTGCTACGCCGCTGGAGAAGGTAATCAACGGCGTACCTGGTATGACTTATATGACCTCAGTTTCTAGTAACCGAGGTACTAACATTGTTAAAATATTTTTTGAAGAGGGAATCGATCCCGACCTAGCAGCGGTTGAAGTGCAAAACCGAGTGTCTACCGTGGTCAACGACTTACCCGATGATGTAATTAAGGCTGGGGTTACCACCGAAAAGTCGGTAGAAGGCTTGTTGATGTATATCAACATAATGAGTGATGATGAGACGCTGGATGAAAAGTTTATCTACAATTTTGCTGACCTGAATGTATTGCAGGAACTGAGGCGAGTAGAAGGAGTAGGTTTTGCTGAGATCATGAGTACGAAAGACTACTCCATGCGTATCTGGTTAAAGCCTGACCGGATGACTGCCTACGAAGTAGCCACCGAAGAAATCGTTCAGGCTATTCAGAGCCAGAATATTGAAGCTGCTCCCGGACTAACGGGAATTAGTAATGATAGAGCACCCCAGGTGCTTCAGTACGTACTGCGTTATACCGGTAAATTCTTTGAACCAAAACAATACGAACAGCTCGTAATTCGAGCCAGCGACGATGGCTCTATTCTCCGCCTAAAAGACGTAGCCGACGTAGAATTAGGAAACCTAAACTACGGTAGAATTGCTCGTACCGACGGGCAACCGTCTGCTTCTATCATGATTATTCAGCAGCCAGGTTCCAATGCACGAGAGGTAATTCAATTAGTGAAAGATAAACTAGCCAGTCTTGAAGGTAGCACATTTCCGCCTGGCATGGAATATAAAATTACCTACGACGTATCTCGCTTCCTGGATGCATCCATCAATGAGGTAGTTCGCACATTGGTAGAGGCATTTATTCTGGTGTTTCTGGTAGTATTTATCTTCCTTCAGGACTTCCGTTCTACATTAATTCCGGCTTTGGCGGTGCCGGTGGCTCTGATTGGAACGCTGTTCTTTATCGAGCAACTGGACTTCTCTATCAATCTGCTCACGCTCTTCGCCTTAGTACTGGCTATCGGTATTGTGGTTGATAATGCTATTGTGGTGGTAGAAGCGGTACACGCCAAAATGGAAGAAGAAGATATGGAGCCCCGCGAAGCCACCTTCGCCGCTATGAAAGAAATCAGCGGGGCAATTATCTCTATCACCTTAGTAATGTCGGCAGTATTTGTGCCGGTAGCCTTTATGACAGGACCAGTTGGTATTTTCTATCGGCAATTCTCACTCACCCTGGCCATCGCAATTGTCATTTCCGGTATCAACGCTGTGACTCTAACTCCGGCGCTGTGTGCGATTATGCTGAAGAACAACCACGGTAAAGTGAAGAAAGGCCCGCTACAATGGTTCTTCCGCAAGTTTAACAAGGGTTATAATTCCTTTGCCAATGGCTACCGAAATAGCGTAACTTTCTTGGCGGGGCGAAGAGTAATTACCGTGTTGGTGCTGATTGGCTTTTTTGTAGCTACTTGGGGCGTAAGCAAGGTGCTGCCTACCGGGTTTATTCCAACGGAAGATCAGAGTATGATCTACGTAAACGTAACGACTCCGGCGGGAGCTACGGTAGAGCGTACAAAAACCGTATTAGAAGATATACAGCGTACTGCTAACGGTATCAGTGCCATAAGTTCAGTATCTACGCTAGCTGGTTACAGCCTTACCAACGGTCTTTCAGGAGCTTCCTACGGAATGGGTATGGTAAACTTGAAGCCTTGGGAAGAGCGGGAAGAGACCATTCAGGAGGTGGTTGCGCAACTTGAAGAAAAAACCAAGTTCATTACCGACGCTAAAGTTGGCTTCTTCCTTCCTCCTACAGTACCTGGCTTCGGTAATTCCAGTGGGTTCCAGATGAAGGTACTCGACCGAACCGGCGGAGGTAATTTACCCAGAATGGAGCAGGTAACGCTAAGCTTTATTGAAAAGCTCATTGCCACCCCGGAAATTTCGAATGCCTACACCGATTTTGACCCTAATTTTCCACAGTATCTGGTGCGAGTAGATCAGGATATGGCTGCTAAGAAAGGAATTACTACTAGCCGAGCCATGCGAACCATGCAGACCCTAATTGGAGGAATATACGTCTCG
>CAKZPJ010000067.1 GCA_937138955.1 uncultured Flammeovirgaceae bacterium
GTACCCGAATACCGCCCTCGTACAATTCCCGTTTACCTCCCTTTAGAGAGCCGTTGCTGTCAAAAAACTTAGTGAAACCCAATCGTTCTTGCATGGAACCGTTGTCGCTATCAAATATAACCAAAGTATTTTCATCGATTCCCAACTGCTCCAATAAATCAAGTAGCTCACCAATATGGGTATCCATGCGAGTAATCATAGCGGCATATCCCAGGCTATCCGATTGCCAGTCCTGATTAGTGTATATCCCGTAGTCTGGTATTTCCTGCTTCTGGCCAGCGGGAGCTTCTCCGTTGTTGTGAGGAATGGTAAAAGGAACGTACAGAAAGAAGGAAGTATCCTGGTGCTGGTTAATGAATTTTTTCGCTTCCTGGGCAAACAGATCATGAGCATACTCATTTTTCCTTGTAGAATAGCTCCCCAACCCGATATGCCAGGATGATGTATCCAAGTACTGTACTTCGTTAGATAGATATTCCTTTTTATTGTTCCGCCATAAGTATTCAGGCCAATAGTTATGGGCTAATATCTGGTTATCGTAGCCATAAAAGAAATCAAAGCCTTGCCGGGTAGGGAACCCCCCCGTACCGTGCTGCCCGTTTGACCATTTGCCTATGATACCAGTAACGTAGCCCGCCTGTTTCAGGTACTCGGCTATCGTCTTATCCTCGTCAGGCATGGAACATCCTCCGTTGCAACCGTTACCCCGGATACTCGCGTGCCCGGGGTGCAGCCCGGTCAGCAGATTGTAGCGAGAGGGAGCACAAACGGCGTTACCAGCGTAGTGGTTAGTAAACCGCAGCCCTTCCGTCGACATCTGGTCGAGTTGGGGGGTTTGAATCAGTTGCTGACCATAACTGCCCAGATCACCGTAGCCCAGGTCGTCGGCCAAGATGTAGATAATGTTAGTCTTTCGGGCATGTTTTTCATTAGTTGTAGTGGTAGAGTTGCAGGCAGATAGGTAACAGATTATTACCAATACTACTCCAGTAATTTCCAGATTATTTTTTCTCATAGTTGTTTTGGTCTTATTTCGAAGAGCAAATCCGCCCGAGGCTTTCATAGGAATTGTAAGCGTTTGCCCTGGTTGCAGATCGAGCTCTTTTATTCCAACCTGGGTTCGAGTTTTGATTTCTTCGTCATCATAATACAGTTTGGCGACATAGCTCTTATCAGAAAGGAAGTCAAGAGAAATTTCTAACTCCCGTGACTGATCATCCGTAATTCCCGCTACATACCACTCCGATTGGCTTCGCCGGGCTACTACGATGTATTCTCCCATTTCTCCCTTCAAAACTTTTGTCTCATCCCAGGTAGTGGGTACCTTTTCCCAGAACTCTACTTCCGGTTCACCCTGATAATCTTGGGGTTGATCGTACCAGAAAATGCTTTTTAGCGGACTGTAGTAAATTACGGGCAGAGCTAACTGATGAGCCGGACTGGTTTTAATGTGCTTATCTTCGTTGCCAAACTCCCTTCGTTTGTAATAGGCCGGAGTGTAATCAGCGGCTCCGGCTAGCATGCGGGTGAAAGCCAGGGTGACGTTATGGTTAGCTTCCGGCATTTCTTCGTTACCCAATATTCCTTCCTGAGAAAGTAGGTTGGGCAGGGTGCGACTCATTCCGGTAGGGTAGTACTCGTCGTGTACATTCACCATGAGTTGATAATCAGCGCAGCGCTCTACCAGATTGTGCAACCACTTAGACCAAGCCTGGGTGCCGACTTTCACAAACCCGAACTTCAACCCTTTCACCCCCCACTCTCGAAACCGGGGTAGCAGATAGTCCATTCTCCGTTCTAGCACCCTACGGTCGAGGTAAAGAAACACTCCCACATCTTTGGTCTTACCGTAGTCAATCACCTCCTGAAGGTTTAGCCCCCCATGATTTTCTATGTCCCTGATTTTTCTTTCCCAGGGGGCAGGGGTACGGGCGTCGGACTGATCTACTATGGGGTCGCCGTACCAACCTCCGTCGTACAAGATATACTGGATATTATGGTCGGCGGCAAAATCAACGTACTTCTTTCCACCTTCAGTAGACAGGGTCATCTCCCGCATCATTTTGCCTGGTTTTATCCAGTCGGTATTAACGTATTGGCTAGGGGGGGTCAGGTTTAGCACCAGGTAATTGTGTTCCAGGAGTTGTCCGGGAGTATCACCCACTAAGATGAGCTTCCAGGAAGTTGCGAAGGGCACTTCGCCTTGAACGGAACCTTCCAAGCTGCTCACCAGGGTATTTTGTTTTTTCTTTGCCTTGTCCAGCATCATTCGACTGTAGTTATCTACATTGGCCTCCAGCAGGGCGGCATACACTCCTTGTTCGGTTCTGAAAACCAGGGGGCGGCTGGCGTCACTTTTCACCTCCTCAACCGTTACTTTTTCGTAGCGGGTTTGCATCCGATGGTAGTTCGCCCAAACCAAGCTATTTTCGGGTAGTTGAAAGTGAGTGACTTCATGCTGTATAGTGAATGTTGATAAACCATTTTGCGACGGGAGATGATAGCGGAATGCCATCTCCTTAAGTACTGTTCTCACTTGAGAGGAAAAAAAAAGAGTCCTTCCTAATCATCTACATCATGAAACCGTGTGCTTAACGTTCTTGGATTTACTCCCTTTTGTCTCTTATTATAAGAATCGTAAATTGTACTTTATTGGTTTATCTCAAAGATATGAGCTTTCTATCTACATTCTTATCTAAATTAAGTCTTTCTTCCGCCACTAATTTGAATACTGCTATGCAAGGTACTGGTCTCAATATTGAAACAGCTTGAATAAGTAGAATAATCGTATGCTCATGGCCTTCGTTTTACAGGCACATTTGTCAAACAGGGAGGGGTTACAGTATGGCTAAAATATTGTTTTATATCCTTCTTGATAGATACAGAAGAGAATCACTATAATCAGTGCGTAACACTATAGCTTGCAAATTTTTACGTAGCTTTGGTATACATTTATCAACTCAACCTATTTGCAATGCGCCTGCTACTTTCTACCGTTATCATCGGCTTTACTCTTTTATTTCTGGCAAGTTGCGGCTCTTCTTCCGACCCATCTTCGGCTGAAGAAACTGCTACGGATGCTAATACTTCCGCCATCAGTCAGAGGCTGGATAAATATATCAATGTTCGCCTCGAGGCTCCTATCGATCATCTTTCCGAAAATCAGCAGCAAATGATCTCCCTGCTGATTGAAGCCGCCGATATTATGGACGGCTTATTCTCTTACGAAGCTTACGGTAACCAAGACAGCTTGCTCAACACGGTGGGGGATGCTGGTCTGAAAGAATATGTTAAGATCAACTACGGCCCCTGGGATCGGCTAGACAATAACGAGCCTTTTGTGAAAGGAGTTGGTTCGAAGCCCGCCGGGGCGAATTTCTATCCGCCTGATATGAGTAAAGCGGAATTTGAGCAAGCGGAACTGACTGATAAAGCCAGTCTGTACACTTTTATTCGTCGCAATGAGAACGGCGAACTAATTAGCGTTCCTTATCACGAAATGTTTGCAGGGGAAGTGCAACAGACTTCCATTTTACTAAAGCAAGCTTCGGAATTAGCCGAAGATTCTGATTTTAAGAAATACCTGGAATTGCGATCAGAAGCTTTGCTAACCGATGAATATCAGGCGAGTGATCTGGCTTGGATGGATGTTAAGAACAACGCCATCGATGTAGTCATTGGCCCGATTGAAACCTACGAAGACCAGCTATTCGGCTACAAAGCCGCGCACGAAGCCTACATTCTGATCAAAGACCAGGAATGGAGCCAGCGGTTAGCCAAGTACGCTCAATTTCTACCACAGCTACAGGAAAACCTTCCAGTAGATGATCAGTACAAGCAAGAAAAGCCGGGTAGCGATGCCGAGCTAAATGCCTACGATGTAGTGTACTACGCGGGTGATTGCAATGCCGGTAGCAAAACCATCGCGATCAATCTGCCTAATGACGAAGAGGTGCAGTTAAAGAAAGGAACCCGGCGGTTACAACTGAAAAATGCCATGCGCGCTAAGTACGACGAAATCTTGGTTCCACTGTCCGAAGTTCTGATTGATCCGGAGCAGCGGCAGTATATTACCTTTGACGCGTTCTTTGCTAACACCATGTTTCACGAAGTGGCCCACGGCTTGGGTATTAAAAATACCATTGACGGTCAGAGCACGGTGCGGGAAGCTCTGAGGGAACACGCCTCAGCCCTGGAAGAAGGAAAAGCCGACGTGCTGGGGCTTTACATGGTGACCCAGCTGCACGAAGCCGGAGGATTGGAAGGCGACCTTAAAGAATTTTATACCACCTTTTTGGCGAGTATCTTCCGCAGTGTGCGCTTCGGGGCTTCCAGTGCCCACGGCAAGGCCAACATGATTCGGTTTAGCTACTTCCAGGAGAAAGGTGTGTTTGAGCGCGATTCTGAAATCGGTACCTACCGCGTAAACTATGATCAGATGCAGCAGGCGATGAACGATCTATCTCACGACATTCTGACTTTACAAGGCGATGGTGACTACGACGGAGTTGCCCAGCTAGTAGCCGAAAAAGGCAAGATTAGCCCTCAGTTGCAAGCCGATTTAGACCGACTGTCCGAACAAAGCATTCCGGTAGATGTCACTTTTGAGCAGGG
>CAKZPJ010000068.1 GCA_937138955.1 uncultured Flammeovirgaceae bacterium
AGGTGCAAACCATGTAAAATAAATAGCCAATAAGGCAAACATTAGGATTAGTCCTATAAATTGATTTCTATCCATTTAGTTAGAATTATGCCTCCTGACTCTTCTTAAGGTCTAGAGATGCTTTGATAAATTTCACAAAAAGAGGATGCGGATCCATTACTGTGGATTTCAATTCCGGGTGATACTGCGTCCCAACAAACCATGGATGATCTTTAATTTCCATAATTTCTACCAATTTACTATCGGGGTTAATTCCCGAAGCAATCATACCGTGCTTTGTAAATTGTTCTAGATACTGACTATTGTACTCGTATCGGTGGCGGTGGCGCTCCTGAACCGATTTTACTTTTCCGTAGGCTTCGTATGCTAATGAACCTTTTTTTAGTTCGCAGGTGTAAGCTCCCAGGCGCATAGTGCCACCCTTATTTTCTACGTGTTTTTGCTCTTCCATCAAGGCAATGACTGGTTCCTGCGTTTTGGGGTCAAACTCCGTAGAGTTGGCTTTTTCTAACCCAAGTACATTCTGCGCAAACTCAACGACCGCACACTGCATTCCCAGGCAAATACCAAAAAACGGAATTTTCTCCTCTCGAGCGAAACGAGCAGTTAGCAGCTTTCCAGGAATTCCCCGTATCCCGAAGCCGGGAGCTACCAGCACTCCGTGCAAATCTCCCAACACATCAGCTACATTTTCGGAGGTAATACTTTCGGAGGGGATCCACCGAATGCTCACTTTGCACTCATTTTCAGCCCCAGCGTGAACAAATGCTTCGGCAATTGATTTATAGGCATCGGGTAATTCTACGTATTTTCCTACAATGCCTACCGTTATCTCATTAATCGGATTTTTTAATCTTCCCAGAAACTTTTTCCACTGTAAAATATCTGGTGCTTTGTCGTTAGGTAGTCTTAATTTGCTTAGCACCTGCTCATCCAGCTTTTCTTTTAGCATGTAGATGGGCACGTCATAAATTGAGTCAGCATCAATAGCTTCAATAACCGAACTAAGGTCTACGTTACAGAAACGGGCTATTTTGCGACGAATATCGGTAGGCAAATGTTGCGATGCTCGGCAAACCAAAATATCGGGTTGTACTCCGGCTTCTGATAACCGTTGTACCGAGTGCTGAGTTGGTTTGGTCTTTAGTTCTTTCGCCTTTTCTAAGTAAGGAACTAACGTTAGATGGATTACTACGAAGTTACTGGAGCCTAATTCCCAGCGAGCTTGACGTACGTCTTCCACAAACGGCAACGACTCAATATCTCCAACGCAGCCACCAATCTCAGTAATTACAATGTCGTAATCGCCGGTCTGACCCAATTTGAAGACATGTTCTTTAATCTCATCAGTAATATGAGGGATTACCTGCACCGTTTTTCCCAGATACTCTCCCTTACGCTCTTTAGAGATTACGTTATGATAGATTCTTCCGGTGGTTACATTATTAGCCTGAGAAGTTCGAGTATTTAGAAAACGCTCGTAGTGACCCAGATCTAAGTCAGTTTCAGCTCCGTCTTCGGTGACGTAGCATTCCCCATGCTCGTAGGGATTCATGGTACCTGGATCAATATTGATGTAAGGATCAAACTTTTGGATAGTGACCCGCAATCCGCGTGCTTGCAGCAATTTTCCCAGCGACGCTGAGATAATACCTTTACCTAATGATGAGGTTACCCCGCCGGTAACAAATACATATTTGACTGATCCCATAAGAATAGTAGCTTACGGGGCACAAAGGTAAAATATTTATTAGACAATCAGCGGGGAGAGAAATAAAGATTACAATTTAGATAAATATGTTCGTCGATCAGCGAACGAATCATTGGAGTGTCGCCTTATTATGTACTTATTGAGCCGGAAAACAGTATTACCAAGACGTATGCTGAAAAAGCTGCTAATGAAAAACAGAACTTACGTGAACATTATGTCTAGTTCAGTCTGCAAATTGACGTTAAAATAAAACTATTTTATGCTTTTCTTGCATAGAAATTGCTATAATCTAGCTAAATGAGAACTCGCACAGTGCTAAATAATATAGAGTTTCCTCTATTTTTTTGTTATTTTATCAATACTTTACGTATATTTGAAATATAAATAATTTTATTTTTTTTATAAATTTATTAATAATTAGGCTTTGAAACTCAATTCACATAGGCAGTTTAGAATAATATCCACTTTGATATGTACTTTACTATTAGAGTCATCAATCTTAGCTGCTTTCAATTCTGTTAGTGCCCAATTTCAAATTAAATTGGGGTCTACAGAAATTCGTGAAAACTCTATACCTGAAGGATTAGGTAACGAAGGGGTCGGTGATTTTGAAGATGAACAAGGGAATTTGATCGATTACGAGTTAGTGGATGGAGAAGGTAGTGAAGGAAACGATTTCTTTTTTATTAGAAAGAAGGAAAACAACAGTCAGCTCCAAGCTACTCCCAGGCAGGGCTTTGACTACGAAGAGCAGTCGGCATATAGTATCCGCGTTAGAGCTTCCCTTAATGGCACTTTTTTAGATGAGCGACAATTTACTATTGAGATTCTTAACGATGATGAACCGCCTACCTTAGTTGAGCTGGATGGGCAAACGTTTGCTGAAGGTCAAACGATAGGGACTACCATTGGAACGCTTTCTGCTTCGGGTGGATCGGTTCCCCCAGAAGATGTCACCTTTAGTCTAGTAGGCACTAGTGACGACTTTGCCATTGCAGGTAATGAGCTACAAACTAAGCGGGAGTTTGATTTTGAGACTGACCCAACTACTTATCTGATTGAAGTGATTGCTATAGGAGAGGGGGAGTCAGACTCTTTTTCGTTTGAAGTCACGCTGACTAATGTAGACGAAAGCGTAGCTCCTACTTTTGTTTCACTAAATAACAGTGAAAATAATGCAATAGCGGAGGGCGAAGCGGGAATTACCGTAGGTACGTTTTCTTCTGATGGTACCGCGCCGCTTACCTTTAGCTTAGTATCGGGTGAAGGTGACACTGATAACAATAAGTTTGAGATTGAGGATACAACACTCAGAACTATTGTAGCTCTGGATTTTGAAGACCCTACTACCGCTGATGGGTTATCAGTTCGGATACAAGCTAGCAATGGGGCAGGTAGCTTTGCGGATGATTTTACTATAGGAGTTACTAATGTAGAAGAACCGCCTACTGAGATTGAACTGGAAGGGCAAACTATCGCCGAAGGGCAGCCAGTCGGTACGGTAGTGGGAACACTTTCTGCTTCTGGGGGATCAGTACCTCCCAATGAAATCACCTTTAGCGTGGTAGGTACCAACGACGACTTTGCCATTGTAGATGATGAGTTACAAACCAAGCGAGCGTTTGATTTTGAAAATGATGCCGAAACTTTCGATATTCAGGTGATTGCCCAGGGCGAAGGTAATTCTGCACCTTTTGACTTTACAATTATACTGACTGATGTCAATGAAGATGTAGCCCCCACTACTATCTCTCTAGATAATACAACTATAGCTGAGGGGAATGAAGGTATTGATGTGGGAACGCTATCTGCTGATGGTACTGAACCAGTTACACTCAGCTTAGTAGCAG
>CAKZPJ010000069.1 GCA_937138955.1 uncultured Flammeovirgaceae bacterium
AGTAAAGTTCTTCCCTTTGTTTCGAGATAAAAATAAGAACCACCACGGATTTTTATTTATACTTCTGACACTAAGTGCCGTAGGCTTCACCCTCTTTATTGGCTTGTACTATCTACTAAAGTCCTGGCTGATAGCTACCCATAATGATTCCCCCCTATTTCAGGACAAGATTTATCTTCTTATCCCTTACACGTTTTTTCAGTTGCTATTTCTCTCGCTAGATGTGTACAACCGGGTGCTTTACAATGCTACTACGGGTACGCTGCTTAGAGAGCTAGGGCTTCGTTTAATTATCTTAGTAGGTATTACTCTGGTTTTTCTTGAGTTTTTTGCTTTTGATATTTTTGTAGACTGGTACATTGGAGCCCAGGGTGTAATCACACTGGCTTTGGCTGCCTTTTTAGTCTGGCGCAAAGAGTTTACTCTTAAGCCTGATTTTAGTCTGATAAATCGTTCGCTGCTGAAGGGTATGGTTAGTTTAAGCTTTTTTAGTTTTTTAACCGGATTTAGTTCTCTGGCTATTATACGGATTGATAGTATTATGATTGGTAGTTATCTCACCGAAGCTGAGGTAGGCATCTACGCGATGAACATCAATTTCGCCACCCTAGTGATGCTTCCGAGCCGAGCTTTGAGGAACATCGCTCCTACCATGATTGCTGATGCATTCAGTAAGCGGGCGTTTGGTACTATTAGCACGATCTACGAGAAGAGCACGATCACCCAACTAGCTATCGGGCTCTTTCTCCTGCTTGGCCTGTGGGTCAATACCGAAACTATTTACACGATTCTACCACCAGAGTATCAAGCGGGTGTCTACGTTATTCTCTTTATTGGATTATCGAATGTAGTGAGAATGGCCGGAGGCATGAGCGATGCCATTGTTGGCTATTCGGAGTACTATAAAATGAATACCGTTTTTAATGCCGGGTGGCTGTTACTTATTGTTCTGACCAATGTGGTTTTGATACCAAAACTAGGAATCTCTGGGGCAGCCTTAGCCTCTTTTATTTCAGTAGCCGCAATTACAATTACCCGATTTTGGTTTGTCTACCAAAAATTTGGTATGCAGCCCTATCGCAAAAAACACCTATTAGTAATACTTTTAGCCTTGGGCACCTACTTCATTATTAGTTTTTTACCTACCTACTCCCCCTTTTGGCTTGACCTTCTGTTACGTAGTGGATTGGTAATTCTGCTGTTTGGAGTATCGGTTTATTTCTTTCGTATCTCCCCTGAAATCAACGATCTAATTGATGCGACGGGGCAACGCGCTCGATCACTTTTCTGAATGACTTGGCTATGTACTCCACTTCTAAATCAGTTAGCTCAGGGTACAGCGGAATAGATAGCAAGCGAGGAGCCTGCCGCTCTGCATTTGCGTAGCCCGTAGAATCTCGGAACTTCTGAAACAGCGGTTGCTGACATACCGGAATTGGGTAATGAACTTCCGTTTGAATACCGCATTTAGCGAGCTTCTCTTTCACACCATCCCGGTTATTGGTCTGAATAACAAACA
The DNA here is from genome assembly GCA_937138955.1 of uncultured Flammeovirgaceae bacterium. Classification (GTDB taxonomy): domain Bacteria; phylum Bacteroidota; class Bacteroidia; order Cytophagales; family Cyclobacteriaceae; genus Tunicatimonas. The sequence goes on from CAKZPJ010000069.1 coordinate 1,520, forward strand.
AATGCCAGACTGATTTATCATTATTAACCGGGAGCTGAATAGGCAAATCTTCCCAAGCTTCAGAATAATAGCGAGCAATCTGCTGTCTGCGTTGGTTCCACAGGTTTAGATGAGGTAGCTTTAGAGATACTACTTTCGCCTGCAATGCATCCATTCGGCTGTTTCTTCCCATAACCGAGCACGTAAACTTCTTAAATTGCCCATAATTCGCAATAGCTCGACATTGTGAAGCTAACTCTTCATCACTAGTTACTATTGCTCCGCCATCACCTAGCACGCTTAAATTTTTGGTAGGATAGAAGCTAAATATTCCGGCGTGTCCCCAACTTCCCACTTTTTTTCCATCAACCGAAGCACCGTGCGCCTGAGCGCAGTCCTCTAGCACTTTGATTCTCGACTGATCGGCTAATTTCACCAACCGTTTCATCTCTACTGGGTTACCGTACAAATGAATCGGAATTATAACTTTAGTCTTATGGGTGATTTTTTTTTCTAATGAGTCTAAGTCAAGATTATAAGTCTCAGGATGGTTATCCACAAAAACAGGGGTAGCACCTATTAAGCATACTACTTGAGCTACTGAAAGCCATCCATTAGTCGGTACAATGACCTCATCACCAACCCCGACATTCCAAGCTCGAAGAATTACCTCGATAGCATCTGTGCCACTAGCACAACTTATTGCGTACCCAACCCCTATGCCTTGGGCAAAACTTGATTCAAAACTACTTACTGCCTCTCCGCCCACTACCTGATTTGAATCTATCAGATGTATCAAACTACTTTGGAGTTCAGGAAGAATCGGCTCATACTGCCGCCGCAGATTTACAAATGGAATTTGCATAGGAAAATGAAGGTAAGCCTTTTACTTTGCCAAAAAAACTAACAAATTTACGCGAACAATATACAAACTTGTTTAAGCCTTTTGATTAGCCTGCCACTTAGCATAACTTAGGTCAAGTTTTAAGGAAAGTAATCAACCACTAAATTTTCTCTTAGTATTATTTTCTTTCTCCGGCATCTATTCGCTTATTTTGCAAATTAATTTCTAATCGTTTTTATGAAGAAGATCGCAGTACTAAGTTCAGGAGGCGACTCTCCCGGCATGAACGCCTGCATCCGAGCTGTGATTCGGGGAGCTATCTATCACGGAGTGGAGGCTTACGGCATTAAATACGGCTACAATGGGCTAATTGAAGGTGACATTTATAAAATGAAATCCTACTCCGTTAGTAATATTATTCAGCGGGGCGGTACTATTCTGAAATCTGCGCGTAGTGCTGAATTTCGCACTCCCGAAGGCCGAAAAAAAGCTTTTTATCAATTACAACGACGGGGGATTGAAGGCTTGGTGGTGATAGGTGGCGACGGTACCTTTACCGGAGCGAATATCTTTTGCCAAGAATATGGAGTACCTGTGGTTGGAGCACCCGGTACTATTGATAATGATCTGTACGGAACCGATTATACGATCGGTTTTGATACGGCAGTGAACACTGCGTTGAATGCTATTGATAATATACGAGATACGGCCAATTCGCACGACCGAATTTTCTTCATTGAAGTAATGGGGCGCGACTCGGGCTATATTGCTATTCAATCGGGTATTGGCGGCGGTGCCGAATTAATTATGGTTCCTGAAACCAGCACCTCTATTGAAGATGTGATTCATACCTTAGGTCAAGGTCGTAATCACGAAAAGACTTCTTCTATTGTAGTGGTTGCTGAAGGTGATGAAGAGGGCGGAGCTATTGAAGTTGCTGCAAAAGTAAAAGCACGCCTTGAAGCAAAAGATTTTAAAGTTTCCATTCTAGGTCATATCCAGCGTGGTGGTGCTCCTACTGCTATGGATCGTATTCTAGCCAGCCGTTTAGGTTTGGCGGCAGTAGAGGGGCTGCTAAACGGAAAGCGTAGTATGATGGCGGGAGTAATTAATAACAGGATTGTTTATACCGATTTTAAGGAGTGTATCAATACTTCTAAGCCGTTGGAACAAGACATGCTACGGATGGTAAAGATTTTGAGTATATAGATATAGTGTTATAGTGCTTAGTTGTATGGTAAGTTTTGGGTTCAAGATACTCACGGACACCATGGCACTAACAAATCAAACACATCAAATAAACCTATGGGATTTCTACCCATCATCGTAGCAGTTGCCGGATTCATTTTTCTTTGGGGAATAGTCAATTATCATTCGCTCAAAACCCGAAAAAAAGAAGTAGAGGAAGCGGCTAAACTAGTATATCGCTACGCTTCCCTTCGGCAGAATATTATTATTCAGTTATCGAATATTAAGGGAAATGATGCTTCCCTGAGTACACTGCTTCAGCGAATAGTACAGTCTTTTCACTCGGTAGATAAAAATGCTACTACCGCGAGCAAGATTGTATCTTCTGGACAGCAGTTATCTGAACAAATAGACAACCTTCCAGATCAATTAGGAAAACACAAAATTTATCAAAGCAGCATTGAACAACTACAAAAAGCAGATTTTGCCTACCGTATAGCAGCTAATCGTTATTCACTAAAATTGCAACAGTACCTAAATTTGGTGTCTAAGCCGCCTTCTAAGCTAGTAGCAAGCTTATTTGGTTTTTCCCGAAAAGATATTCAGCTACCGGAAGAAGCAGTAGTGTCCCCGTGAGCTTCGTTAGCCAACTTTTCACCGTCTAGCTCACCCAGCAGCGATGCATAAGGACTTAAGCCCGATACTTCGTTAAATATTTGCTTTAATACAGCGGTAAAAGGTATAAACAATATCATACCTGGCACTCCCCAAATTAGATTTCCCACAAAAATAGCCAAGAGCGTAAACATGGGATTGATCTTCACTTTATTACCAACGATACCTGGGGTAATTAGGTAGCTTTCTAATGTTTGAATCACTGTGAAATACAGTATAACCCATACTGCAGAAAGCGCTGAGTTATGAATGACCATAGCAAACATTGCAGGTATTAGTGAGCCTACTAATGGGCCAATAAATGGCACTACATTGAGCAAAGCCGAAAATATGCCAAAAAACAGCGCGTTAGGAACGTCCAGTAGCCATAATGCTATACAATTGCAAACGGCCAAAATAAGTATCACTTGAAAAATACCAATCAAGTAGTCTCTGACAACTTTCTCAATTTTAAGCAACAGGTGACGCATGCTAGTATTGTTATCACGAAACAAGTGTACCCCAAACTTTCGAATGTCAGCACGATATATTAGAAACAGCACCACAAATACAAACAGAAATAGAATAACTATTAAACTAGTAGCTACCATAGCCAGCATAGATCCGATAATAGTTTGGGCATCTTCCATGAAGAAAGTGAAAAGCTCACTAAACGACGATAATTGACTTATTTCTGTTTCGCCCAAATATTCTCCTAAATAGGTTGAGGTATTAACAATTAGCTCGTTCAGATTTTCTTTAAAAGTATCCACACGGTCTGCCAAACTCGAAATTTGAAAGGCAAAAAAAGCTAGAATCCCGGCAACAAAAGTCCCCGCTAACAAAGTACTTAGGAAAGCGGCAATATTAGGGTGTATACCGCGTCT
>CAKZPJ010000070.1 GCA_937138955.1 uncultured Flammeovirgaceae bacterium
TTTACTTTCAACGTAGTTGTATGAGCAATAGCAATATTATTGATCGGCGGAAAAACACAAAAGGGAAATCCATCAACAATCGCCAGAAATTTTTGAAGCGAGTGGAAGGGCAAATTCGTAAGGCTATTCCCGATATTCTCAGTCAAGAAAGTATCAAAGATGCTAGTCAGGGTGGGAAGGTAAAGGTGCCAATCAAGGGCGTAAAAGAACCTAGTTTCCATCATGATCCCCGCTCGGGGCGTAAGCAATACGTGCGCCCTGGAAATGATAAGTTTTCTGAAGGAGATAAAGTGCCGAAACCCGAAGATGGCGGTCAGGGGCCGGGTCAGGGTAAAGGATCTAACAGCCCAGGAGTGACAGAAGATGATTTTGTCGTTATCTTAAGTCGGGAAGAGTTTATTAAGTATTTCTTTGACGATTTAGAGCTGCCTAATCTGATAAAGAAATACATGCAAAGTACCGTGAGCTTTCGTAACCAGCGAGCGGGCTACACAAAAAATAGTATTCCATCCCGGCTCAATATTAAAACCAGTTATCGGCAGTCGCTGGCCCGACGAATTTCCATTCAAGGAGCTTACGATGCTAAAATTAAGAAATTGGAGCAGCAGGTAGAAAAAGCCAAGAAAGAAGCTGAAAAGGATGCACTGATTGAAGAATTAGAGAAGTACCGCAAAATGCGATTGACTATCCCGTTTTTTGATGATGTGGATTTACGGTATAATCACTACGAACGCGTACCAGAGCCAACTACGGCAGCGGTGATGTTCTGTATTATGGACGTATCAGCCTCGATGGGGTATCATGAAAAAGATATTGCCAAACGCTTCTTTACCTTACTTTATATTTTCTTAACCCGTCAGTATCAGAAAGTAGAAATTGTTTTTATCCGCCATCATACTGAAGCAAAAGAGGTAGATGAAGAGGAGTTTTTCAATTCTCGCGAAAGTGGAGGGACAATAGTAGCGCCTTCGCTCAAGCTAATGAACAAAATTGCTCGGGAACGCTACTCGGAAAGCCGCTGGAATATTTACTGTTGCCAGGCTTCAGATGGCGATGTGTGGTCTAATGGCGATGCTATTGAATGCAGCCAGTTGCTCAAACAAGAAGTTTTGCCAACAGTGCAGTATATGGCTTATATAGAAATTAAGAATCGAGGACTAGAAGGTTATCTGTGGCACGCCTATAAGCGACTTCGCAGTCAAGAAAATTTTGCTATGCGAAATATCAACGATGTCAGCCAAATCTGGCCTGTGTTCCGTGCTTTGTTCAAAAAGAAAGACTTAGTGGAAGATAAAGCTGCCTAGAACAATAAGCAATTAACAGCCTGTTCCGGACTTGTTCAGGGATAAGCAGTGAGCCACTAACCCCAGAGGTTATCCGGGGTGGAAAAGGGAGGGATACCTTTGTTGACCCTGGACAGTCGACCATTGACTAATAACTAGTGACAAATGACTAAAGACCAGTATAAAGCAATGTTCAGCAATTCCAATTGGGATTTTGAAACGCTTCAGGCAGCGGATGAGATTACTGATTGGGTAGGGAAGGAGTTTTTCAAGCTAGATACTTACCCTAATCAGATAGAGATCGTCACATCCGAGCAAATGTTGGATGCTTATGCATTAGTAGGGTTGCCAACTACTTACCCGCACTGGAAGTTTGGGAAGGACTTTGTGATGAACCAGAATAACTATCAAAAGGGACGAATGGGGCTTTCTTACGAGATGGTTATCAACTCTAGCCCCTGTGTAAGTTACAATATGGAAAATAACACCACTTGTATGATGGTGTTAGTAATTGCTCATGCTTGCCAAGGGCACAATGCTTTTTTCAAAAATAATTATCTGTTCAAGGAGTGGACGTCTGCTGAATCTATTCTGGATTATATGGTGTTCGCTCGTGACTTTGTGGTGCGCTGCGAGGATGAATTTGGCTGGGAAGAAGTAGAGGGCGTACTAGATGCCTGTCACGCTTTAATGGATTTCGGTGTCGATAAATATAAAAAGCCACCCAAACTTTCTTCAACCAAGGAAGAAGCTCGACTTCGTCGATTGGCCAAGGTTAAGGCTGAAAACTATAACGATTTACTCCGTACGCTGCCGGAAGGGTTGAAAAAGCGCGTGAAGGTAAACCAAAAGAAAGCGAAATTTCCGGCTGAACCTGAGGAGAATGTACTTTATTTCATCGAGAAAAATGCCCCGAAATTACCGGTTTGGAAGCGGGAGCTTATTCGTATCGTTCGTAAGGTAGCGCAGTATTACTACCCGCAAGGAATGACCAAGGTGATGAACGAAGGCTTTGCCACATTTATGCACTACCACATTATTAATAAGCTCTTTGACGAAGGTTATCTGGATGATGGGTTTATGCTGGAGTTTTTGAAAAGCCATAGCGGAGTTATCTATCAGCCCCAGTACAATAGCCCTCATTTTTCCGGTCTCAATCCCTACACCCTAGGTTTCAATATTTTTATGGACATCAAGCGAATTTGTCTGGAACCAACTGAGGAAGACCGCAACTGGTTTCCCAATCTCATTGGTAAAGATTGGCTAGAAGAAGTGCATTTGGCGATGAAGAATTTCCGCGATGATAGTTTCATCGCCCAGTATCTGTCTCCCAAAGTGATGCGCGATATGCGACTGTTCTCGGTGCTGGACGATGAAGATGAAGAACACTACGAAATTACGTCTATTCATAATGAGCGCGGTTACCGTAAGATACGAGAAGCTCTTAGCAAACAGTACGACCGTTCTAGCCGAGTACCCAATATTCAGGTAGAAAATGTTGATACGCACAAAACCAGTAAACTCACACTCATTCACAAAATTCAGAATGATCGGCTACTAGACGAGGATGAGACCGAAGAAACCATTCGTCACCTACGCTATCTCTGGGAGTTTCCGGTAGAATTACATTCTCGTAACCGGGCCGGTATTGATGAAGATTTTTATGAATGTTGATTAGATATTGGTGGGAACATAATCATGTTCTTACTAGGTTTGGGAAAATCTTAATTTCCATTCATCTTTGCCCTCCTATGAATTTATCAACAACGAAGAATATTATTTTTGATTTGGGCGGAGTGATTATTAATCTAGATACTCAAGCTACTTTTGACGGATTTACGGCAATAAGCCAATATACCGATTGGTCGCAAAACTCAGTTGATGAAGTAGATTTGTTTCTAGATTATGAGAAGGGAACTATCAGTAGTGAAGAGTTCCGCACAGGAATTCGTGAGATGACGGGTAATGCAGACTTAACCGATGAACAGATTGATAAAATCTGGAATAGTATGCTGCTGGATATTCCTCCAGCTCGGTTGGAATTGATACAGCGTCTATCCGAAAAATACCGGTTGTTCGTACTGAGTAATACTAACGCTATTCATGTTCCGGTTTTCAATAAAATTGTAGAAAACGCGAGCGGTAAACCGAATATCGGCGCATTCTTTGAGAAGGTCTATTTATCTCATGAAGTTAAGATGCGAAAGCCTGAACGTGAGATTTATGAGTACGTATTGAACGATAGTCAGCTCAAACCGGAGGAAACCTTGTTTCTGGATGACAAAGAAGGGAATTTGATGGCAGCTCAAGCGGTAGGCATACATACATTTCAAATCACCCCGCAACAAGACATACTTTCATTCTTCGAAAACGCATGAAGGAACGCTACCGTCGCTGGGGGATACAGTTAGCACTTTTCTTAATCACACTTACAACCACCACTTTAGCTGGCACGGAGTGGCAGTATATGCGCTACGTAGGTTTTGATCTGAACCCAATTACCTGGGAGTGGTTCATGAAGGGCTTCGCATTTTCTTTACCTTTTCTAGGAGTGCTCACTATTCATGAGTTTGGGCACTACTTTACAGCAAAATGGCATAAAGTAAAGGTTACGCTCCCGTATTACATTCCGTTTTGGTTCGGTTTTTTGGGTTGGGTCGGACTGATCGGAATGCCATCTATCGGAACGATGGGGGCCGTAATTCGTATCAAAGATCATATCAATTCTCGTAAGCAGTTTTTCGATATTGGTATTGCCGGGCCACTGGCAGGGTTTGTTGCGGCACTAGCTGTCTTGTTCTACGGATTCACCCACTTGCCACCGAAAGACTATATCTATGAAATTCATCCCGAGTACCAGTACTTCGGTGATAACTTTGAAGAAATTGTCTACCAAAAAGATACATTTTTTCTGACCGAAGATTATGAGGAGCAGTTTGGACCTGCTCCCGCATTTTGGCCTGATACTATGCGCTTCGGCCCTAGCGATGCTACGTTTGCGCTGGGTGGTAACCTACTGATGACTTTCTTTGAGGAATACGTAGCACCGAATGATGAATGGGTGCCCAACGCCTATGAAATCATTCATTACCCGTGGATTTTCGCTGGCTACTTAGCCCTTTTTTTTACCGCTCTTAATTTAATTCCAATTGGTCAGCTCGACGGAGGGCACATTCTCTACGGCCTCATTGGTAACCAACTACATCGCAAGGTTTCAGCCGCCTTGTTTATCAGCTTTGTATTCTACTCCGGTTTAGGCACAGTCACCCTGGCAGATACGTCCGAAGTCTTGATGTGGGAGATACCGCTGTATATCGGATTTTTATATCTTATGTTTTCTCGGCTCACTCGTTCAATTCAGACTAATCTGATGGTGGCAGTAGCAGTTTTTACGGCTCAGTTTTTCATTTCCTCTTACTTTAATGTACAGGGATACTTCGGTTGGTTACTTTTTGCCTTTCTTATTGGACGGATGCTAGGTATCTATCATCCGGTGACTTTTGAAAATGAGGCGCTATCACCTACCCGCAAAGTGCTGGGCTGGGTAGCACTGCTGGTGTTTGTACTTTGCTTTACCCCTAATCCTTTTGGCCTTTCCATGTAAAAAAGTCACTGTTGGATTTGATAATTCTACTCAACAACAAGCTCTATGAAAAAGTTAATATCCACTTTGGTAATAGTTACGCTAATTGCAGCCTGTAAAGTAAGAACGGTAAACGCAGATTGTAAAGAAACTAAAGATGGTAGTGCTGCCTGTAACAGAATCTATCAACCAGTATGTGGCTGTAATGGAAAACGTATAGCAACGATTGTGTAGCTGAAAGTTTTGGAATTACCGAATATACTTCCGGGAAATGTGAATAGGGCAACATATAACATTAGTCAGTTGCTATTTCATTTATTTTCAAAGAATTTGATCAGAACGGTAAGAATTGACTATTTTCACGTCTCACCCTTACCTAGAAAAAATGAGAATTGAAATACCTCGCGAAGTTGAGCGTTTTGGACCAATTATGTTTCACGATGTGCAGAAGGTGTACGAGCTGGATGCCGGACTGAAATTAGCTAAAAACGAAGGGAAAGAAAACTCTACCATTGTCCGCCTCTCTTACGAATCTGTTAATACCATTGAGCAGCAGATGGTGATTGTGGTGCCGGTGATGGAAGAGCGAATAAAGCTTATTGAAGGAGTGCTTTGCGGTATCCCTAATGATTGCCTTACCATTGTGGTTTCTAATAGTCCGCGTGAACCTATTGATCGCTTTTATATTGAAAAAGACGCGATTGAACACGCTGCTCGGTTCATGAATAAAAAGATATTAGTAGTTCACCAAAAAGATCCGATGTTGGCTAAAGCCTGTATTGCTTCGGGCTACAAGTACATTCTCGATGAAGAGAATAAAGTGATGAACGGCAAGGCTGAGGGAATGATTCTGGGAACTATTCTGGCAAATCTGACAGGACGAAAATATATTGGTTTTATCGACTCCGATAATTTCTTCCCAGGGGCGGTGCTCGAGTACGTAAAAGAGTATTGTGCAGGTTTTTTATTAGCAAAGTCGCGCTACTCAATGGTGCGTATCTCTTGGCACAGTAAACCCAAAATTGTACAGTCTAATTTATTCTTTGCCAAGCGGGGGAGAGCCTCAGAGTATACCAATCGTATTCTAAATTCCCTAATTAGCCAATATACCGGCTACGGTACCGAAATCATCAAGACTGGAAATGCTGGCGAACATGCTATGTCAATGGATTTGGCAGCGAAGCTAGACTTTTCTTCCGGTTACTCCATTGAGCCTTACCATTATATTAATATGCTGGAACGCTTCGGGGGCATTGTCGGGAACCCTGAGAAAGATGTAATGAAAAATAGGATTGAACTGTTCCAGATTGAATCCCGTAATCCGCACTTGCACGAAGTAAAAGGTGATGTGCACGTGCAGGATATGAGCCGAGCGGCTATGGAAGTAATTTATCGTTCACCAATTTGTCCCGAATCATTAAAGAAAGAAATATTAGAAGATTTGTACAACCGAAAGCTACTCAAAAACGGTGAGAAGCTTCCCGAGACACTATCGTACTATCCAGCCATCTGCAACGCTGATCTAAAGAAATTCGCGAAAACTTTGGAAAACCACGAGTACGCTAAGTACTTTAAAGCTACCAGTGTGAAGAAAGTGAAAAATGAAACTCCCGGACTAATGCGGGAAAAAATTACGGATACTGGTGAGCTTCCGCCCGATCAGAACAAGGTATTGGAAATGAAATAACATGAAAACGGTTGTTTTTACCGATCTGGACGGTACGCTACTGGATTTTCAGAATTATTCTTATCAAACGGCCGAACCGTCAGTTCATCAACTAGGTCAGCAGGAAATTCCAGTAGTATTTTGTTCCTCTAAAACTAAAGCTGAACAGGAGTACTATCGGAGTGCACTTAAAAACGCTGATCCCTTTATTGTAGAAAATGGCAGTGCCGTCTTCATTCCTAGTGGATATTTTTCATTCAGTGTAGCCGATCAACTTTCAGCTCAATATAATGTAGTAGCAGAAGATGATTTTGAAGTTGTTATCTTAGGGGAAACCGTGGCGACGGTAAGACAGGGAATTGAACAGGGTCGAGAGGAGGCCAATATCCATCTTTTCGGCTACGCCGATTTATCATTGAAAGAGATTCAAGAGATAACTCATTTGGAAGAAGATTTTGCCCAACGGGCAGCAACCCGCAATTTTTCGGAAACGTTGTTGAAAGGTGATAAATCAGGTGAAACCTTCCGTAGATTCCAGGATTTGCTCTATTCAAAAGGCTTATCTTGTGTATCGGGGGGGAAGTTTCATACCGTGATGGGACAGGGTAGTGACAAGGGCAAAGCCGTTGACGTACTCACCCAATTATTTACTCAGGAATTTGGTGAGGTGCATACAATCGGACTGGGCGACTCCGCTAATGACTTGCCTTTGTTGCAAGTGGTAGATACCGGATACTTAGTTCAAAAACCTGATGAGACTTGGCTGACTACCGACAATGAAAATATTAAAAAAGTAGCGGGGGTTGGACCCGAGGGCTGGGTAAAGGTGGCTCAATCACTGATTGCCGTATAAATTCAGCAAATCCCGAAGCTCAGCTAAAGAATTAGCTTCATCGGCGGGCTTATCGTGACGCCACCGCAGAATACGCGGAAAACGTAGTGCCACCCCTGATTTATGCCGAGGCGACTTCTGTATCCCTTCAAACCCAATTTCAAAAACCAATTCGGGAGTAACGGTGCGTACTGGGCCAAACTTTTCCTTGATGTTTCGTTTGACAAAGGCATCTACTTTCTGCATTTCCTCGTCAGTTAATCCAGAGTAGGCTTTGGTAAAAGGCACCAATTGACGCTGCCCATCGTACTCATCCCACACGGCAAATGTATAATCGGAGTATAAACCCGAACGACGTCCGGTTCCCCGTTGCGCATTAATTAGCACCCCATCAATAGTGAGTGGATCAACTTTCCATTTCCACCAGTCGCCCCGTTTGCGACCTACTCGGTACGGACTATTCTTACGTTTCAGCATAAACCCCTCCGCCATCAGGGAGCGAGATTGTTCCCGAATTGATGCTAAAGCCTCCCAGCTATCCGCCTCCACTTTATTTGACAGCAAAAAGTAAATAGCTTGTTCATGAACTGCCTGATGAATTTCCTCTAATTTTTTACGCCGTTCAAGTATAGGCCACTCGCGAATGTCTTCGCCTTCCCATTCTAGCAAATCATAGGCTTTCAGCACTACAGGAGCTTTTTTAAGAATGGCTTTGGAAACATTTTTTCGCCCGATGCGGGTCTGTAATACTGCAAACGGTAAAATCTCTCCTTCAGCATACGGCAGTATCTCGCCGTCAATAACGGTTCCTGAAGGTAAATCAAGCGCAAACCCAGCCAACTCGGGAAATTTATCTGTAACTAGCTCTTCGCCCCTCGACCACACGTAGTGATTCTCCTCCCGCACCACCACCTGTGCTCGTATGCCGTCCCACTTC
>CAKZPJ010000071.1 GCA_937138955.1 uncultured Flammeovirgaceae bacterium
CCCAAGTCTCGTCGGAGTCATTGATAGGTCCTATTGAAATCATTCCCGCTTGATCAGCTAATCCATCCGGAATCGTTAATTTTTTTCTAAACCAGATGACACCATCAATATCTAACCCTGCTTCCTCTATCAGTTGAGGTATTTGCATGGTGTTCCAACCGGAATCATCGTGGTTTGGATGTTCTCGCGGAACCATACTGGCTTTTTTTACCTGTACATCTTCGTATTCGGGGTTCTCGGTTAAGTAGGTATTCATAAACCCCTCGCGGTGATGTGCCGCCGCAGCGTAGGTGGCACGGGCGAGCCAGTTATCACCCTGAATATTTTCTTCCTGGCTGAGCGAGTATAGCTTTTGCCCCAAACCATTAGATCGCGGCATTTCGGAAAGCGCCAGCACCGCCGTCAAACGAACATGAGGATCATCATCTTCCGCCAGATTAGCCCGTAAAATTGCCTGATTAGCCCAAGGGGTGCGGGGCAATACCTGAGCCGCCGCTCGCCGCACTCCGGCCGTCGGATGGTCAAGTGCTTTCACTACTATCCGATAGGCTTCTTCATTAGAGCCGTCCAAGGCACCCAGTCCGTGCATCGTCCATAGTGCGTGGAAAGCTCCCGGGCTAAGCCCCATTTCGTCTGTTCTTGTCTTTTTTGCCAGCTCGTACAGTTCCGGTAGCACATCTTCTTCGCCTCGTTCTACCAGCAAGCGTTGCGCAGTAGTACGCCAGAACATATTATCGTGGCTGAGTGCCGCTACTAGCCCTTCCGGATCATCCATGCTAAGCGCCATAGGTTCGTAGGGTTCAGCTTCTTGATAAACCACTCGCCAGATGCGACCGTGCTGCCGGTCGCGCAACGGATTAATATAGGCATTACCATCACCATTTTCCGCATTGTAACCCCCTCGATCGGCATTAGGAGTGGGGTTGTGCTGCACGATAAAATTGTACCAGTCGGCCACCCATACGGCTCCGTCGGGACCAACTTTCGCTTCTACCGGAGATACCCACTCATCGGCTCCGGCAAAAAGGTTACCTGCATTCTTTTCCACGAAGCCAGCTCCTTCTTTCTCAATTCGGGCCTGATGTACCAATTGACCGGTAGGTTCACACACAAAAGCCATCTGGTTCCAGTATTTTTGCGGATAGCTACGAGCCGTATAGAAACGGTGACCCGCCGCCGCCGTAAAGCCTCCCCATACGTCTACCTGCCGTATGGTGGAGATGGGCTGCATGGCGTAGTGCCCGTCAATCTTGGAGCTTCCGAGTGCGGGTATGCCATCTACATTTTTCAGGTAATTATTCGGGATACCCAGGTACACACTGTGGGTATTGTTGGCAGTAGAAGCAAACACATCAAAGTCTTCGGTAAAGCCCAGCCCCCAGGTATTGTTGCTGGTACGAGTCAGATACTCAAAATCCGAGGCATTGGGCTTAAACCGGTACACTCCCTGACCAAAGTCCCATTGTTCTCCCGCGATAGTTCCTTCAAAACCAGAATAGCCAACCACCCCCCAAATCCAGTTGTCGGGTCCGTAGGTCAGGTTGGATGGTCCGGCGTGGGTATCGAAAGTGCCCCAACCGCTTACCAGTTCTTTTCGTACATCGGCCCGGTCATCGCCGTCGGTGTCCTGAAAAAACAGGAAATGGGGAGCCTGAGAGACAATGACTCCACCGTTAGCGAAAACTAGGCTGGTCGGAATATTCAAATTTTCGGCAAACACCGTGAATTTATCGGCTTTCCCGTCGCCATCGGTATCTTCGCAAATTTTGATACGATCATCGCCCACACCATCCTGGTTTCGTACCGTGTTAGGGTAATCTACGGTCTCGATGACCCATAACCGTCCGCGTTCATCCCAATCCATGGAAATGGGGTTGATGACATCCGGCTCGGAGGCAAATAGCTCCAGATTAAAGTCAATCGGCACTTGAATGAGTTTCTTGGACTCTTCCGGAGAAAGCGGTAGCTGATACTGTGGGGCCGGGTCGCGCTTTTCGTAGTTCGGAATATTAGCCCGGTCTTCGTACTTTAATTCCGGTAGGGTCTCTACATAAGCCTGCCACGGCTCCTTCACTTCATCTTCTACCGCCCACAAAATGCCCGCTTCCATCAGATCATGAAATTCGGGCTGACTCCAGGTGCGCTCATCGTGGCCGTAAGCGGTGTAGAATACTTTACCTTCACCGTAGGTTTTGGTCCAGGTCCAGGGCTCTTGCTGGCCGGCTTCCCCAGGGTCGCTTTCTTCTCTCTCCATCAAC
>CAKZPJ010000072.1 GCA_937138955.1 uncultured Flammeovirgaceae bacterium
TCAAAACTCTCAAATTTACTGCCTCTCATGCCAACAACTGTCCGCACTAAAAAAAAGAAGCGCAATCCAATTATAATTATTTCCATCGTAATAGGTACAATATTAATATTACTGCTCATTGCTCGTCAGCTCGAGTGGATCGGGGGTGAAAAAGCTATTAAAGTACGGTTTGCTTCCGTAGAGGCTCATACGATTGTGGAACGGGTTAGTGCCTCCGGTACCATTCAACCAGTTACCGAAGTGAAAATTTCCCCGGAGGTGCCGGGAGAAATTATCGAATTGAAGGTAGAAGAAGGTGATTCGGTTCGGCAGGATCAGCTACTACTCCGAATTCGTCCCGATAATTTTGAATCAGCTTTATCGCGTACTCAGGCAAACTTAAATCAACAACGAGCCGCTCAAGCTCAAATGCAAGCTCAAATGGCGAGCGCTCAAGCGCAGCTAGAACGGGCTCGACTGGCTTTTGAACGAAATAAAAAGCTGTACGATGACCAAGTAATCTCCGATGCTGATTTTGAACAGTTTCAGAGTGACTTTCAAGTAGCGCAACAAGGTTATGAATCAGCTCGGCAAAATGTAGAGGCCGCTCGCTACGCGGTTCGATCTTCGCAGGCCTCGGTGGAAGAAGCCCGGGAGAACCTTTCATTGACCAGTATTTTCGCCCCTATGGGTGGTATAGTATCTAAATTAGATGTGGAGCAAGGTGAGCGAGTGGTGGGAACCTCGCAAATGGCTGGTACCGAAATGTTACGTATTGCTGACTTGAGTAGAATGGAAGTTCGGGTGGATGTTAACGAAAACGATATTATTCGAGTATCCTTAGGTGATACAGCTTCTATTGAAGTAGATGCTTATAGCTACGATAATTATCGGTTTCAGGGATTGGTCACATCGATTGCGAATACAGCTAATGAAAAATTAACCGATGAAGCCGTTACTGAGTTTGAGGTTCGTATTCGTCTACTTAATTCATCCTATCAAGAGCTACTTGAAAGCCGAGGGCCGTTTCCCTTTCGTCCGGGCATGACGGCCAGTGTAGATATTCTAACGAATCGCAAGGAAGATGTATTGTCAGTTCCACTATCGGCAGTAACTACCCGAAATAAAGAAAAAGAAGGTAAGAATAATCAGAAGTCTGACCAGGATACTTTTAGCAGCGAAGAAACCTTAGACGAAGTGGTTTTCCGGAAAGTCGGTGAAGAGCGAGTAGAGAAAGTAATAGTTAAGACCGGTATTAGCGATTACGAATTTATTGAAGTACTCAACGGATTGGAAGCAGACGACGAGATAGTTTCAGGCCCATACATTGCCATCTCTAATCAGCTACAGGACAGTAGCCGGGTAGAACTCATTGAAAAAGGTGGTGGAAATCAAGCTGAAGAAGAGGGGCAATAGAAAATAGCATAAGATAGATTTTTTGGTAAATTTGAAGTGGAGGTCTTCTGGTATTCGTGTTCTAAGTGCGTAGTGTTATAGTGTTACGGTAATCAATACACTATAGCACTAAGCACTATAACACTCGAGTACTTAAACCCATTAACACACTTTACTACCTAACGCTATGGATTTTCGCACCCGCGCTCAGCTATCGGGCATGATGTTTTTAGAATACTTTGTATGGGGTGCCTGGTACGTAACCTTAGGAACTTATCTAGGGGCAACCCTGCAATACGAAGGTACCCAAATCGGATTAGCCTACGGGGCTTTTGCTATCGCCGCGATGATCTCCCCGTTTTTTGTCGGAATGGTTGCGGACCGTTTTTTTCCAACCGAGCGAGTATTGGGGGTGCTGCACTTAGTTGGTGCAGGTATTCTATACTATCTATCAACGATAGAAGACTTCGCGCTATTCTATCCGGTTATTATCGCCTATACCCTGTGCTTTATGCCGACACTGGCCCTAACCAATTCACTGTCGTTTCACCATATGGACAATCCGGGGAAGGAATTTCCGGGAGTACGAGTACTGGGGACAGTTAGTTGGATTATTGCCGGACTCATTGTTGGATATCTGAATATTGAAGATCAAGCAACCCCAATTTTAATCGCATCAGGAATGTCGGTAGTAATGGGATTGTACAGTTTTACACTTCCGCACACCCCGCCTAAAAGCAAAGGAGAAAAAGCCAGTTGGCAAGACATCATAGGCTTAGATGCTTTAAAGCTAATGAAAGATCGCTCATTTGCGGTCTTGTTTATTGCTTCTTTACTTATTTGTATTCCGCTATCGTTCTACTACAGTTTTGCTAATCTGTTCCTTAATAATATTGGGGTAGAAAATGCAGCGGGTAAAATGACGATGGGACAAATGTCCGAAATCCTATTCCTACTACTCATGCCCTTCTTCTTCAAGCGACTCGGCTATAAAAAGATGCTAATGATTGGCATGGCTGCCTGGGCACTGCGCTACGTACTGTTTATGCTAGGTGATCCCGGCAGCTTGGTTTGGATGCTGTACGGCGGTATCATTCTACATGGTATCTGCTACGACTTTTTCTTCGTGACTGGGCAAATTTACGTAGATGAGCGCGCCCCGAAAAAGATTAAAAATGCTGCTCAAGGGTTAATTACTTTCGCCACGTATGGCGTGGGTATGTTCATCGGCACGCTACTTTCAGGGGTTGTTGCCGAGAATTACACGGTTGATCAGACAACCTATCTTTGGGATAAAATTTGGTTAGTCCCAGCAATACTCTCTGCAATTGTTTTAGTATTATTCACTATTTTCTTTCGGGAAAAACGGGTTACAAAATCAGCTGATAAAATTAAACCTCCAGAGAATCAGACTATACCAGAAACTAAAACCGCTTAGGAAATATGACCCCGGAATCTCTACGGGGGTGAGATATAAGATGAAAATATATTATCTGGCGAAACTTTTAGTAACATCTATATGACGAAAAAAAGCTGTTTCTATTCCAAAACCTAAAACCCAATCCCTAATACCAAAAAATCGATTATCTTTACCACTTATTTATTGCTTAACCTAAAATAGAAATTCTACAGTGAAAATTGCATCTCTTGTTTTAAACATAGTTTTAGCCATTGCGGTCATCTATTTGTACGTACTACATTTTAGCCAAAATAGCGAGTTGACTCCAGCTGATACTTCCACTGACGGTGCAGCCTCGGGTGCTATCCCCCGGATTGCCTACGTCAATTCTGATACCTTATTAGCAAATTATGCGTTTTTTCAGACCAAACGAGTAGAGTTAGAGAAGCGAGCCGAAGATTTACAGAAAGAGTACGAAAACCGAGCCAGAGGTCTGCAAAATGAAATTAGTAACTTCCAGCAAAATGCTGGAACCATGACAATGAATCAGGCTCGAGCCGTAGAAGAAGATCTACGTAAAAAGCAGCAGAACCTGATGCAGTATCAGCAAAATCTAAGCGGTCAACTAATGGAGGAAGAGGGTAAAGTAAACGATGACCTCTACGAGCGGGTTTCTGACTTTCTGGAAGATTATGGTAAAAACGAAGACTTTAAACTGGTGCTCACCTACACCAAAAATAGCGGAGTACTCTACGCCGACGATAGCCTAGATATTACCCAACAAGTAGTAGAAGGTCTAAATCAAAACTACGAGGGAGTTGCTACTGAAACTGACAGTACGGCCACGGAATAAATAAGAGATATAATTAATGTTAACAAATCAAATGCAACCATTAGGTGAGTGGTTGCATCTTGCTGTAAACATGCTTCTATGAAGATTACAGCCACTCTGTTTTAGGAACGATAAAACAATAAGATATCCATTTGAACTTGTTCTTTCAGAGCGGTACTTCGTTACGAAAAACCTTACATAGCTCGGCTATGCTCGGTTTCCGTGCCTCGTTTCACTCCGAAATTCCGGCGTTCAACTTGGATACTTTATTATTCCATCGTTCCTTACACCCTATTTCTAGTAAATATTTGTTTAGCCCAAAAAAAATTAGATCGTGAAATCTCTTCATTTACCCGGGTTAAAGTATCAAGCGGAATAGGTATTATTCTAAAGCAAGGTGGAGTACCTAAACCTTAACTTTCGTCGAGTTAGTAGTGATGTAGTTAAGGTAGTACCATGGATAGTAATAGAGGATAGTCCAGGTGGGCTCAGTTATCCATCGTATGAATAATTAATTTTCTTCTACCGAATTTAAAGAAATCTTTATCCCACTATTTATTGAATTATCCTCCGTAACGACAATATAAGGTTCTATAAACAAGAAAAACCGTGGACACCAATCCCCGGTTTTTACTTTACAACAACCTTGTCGCACCACTGAGGATGCAACTTCAACCTATGCAATCTTAATGAACACTCATTCTATATCAACCTTACATTACAAATATACGGAGCAACGTTGGCAGGGCTGCTTAAACTCGTTCAGTGACTACTATACCTCGTTCAGTGACTTATCGCACTCGTTATAACCTATTTACAATTTAGCTGCTACGTCATTCTTATCTATTCCAGCGAGTACTTCAGCAGGAATCTGTATCTTTCCAAAAACTATTCTATTGATACATGTCACGGCTGGCCCGAATATTTCAAATTAAACACCTTTTGCTTTACAATGCCGGGGTGTGGCTGATTGCCGGCATCGTGAGCCTGTTATGGTATTATTCATTAGCGTCAGACTGGGGTACTGCGTATAATTTTCAAAGTAGCATTCGGCATCCATTGGCTACGGTGCTTTCCTTTTGGATACTAAGCTTTGTAGTATTCGATCTATTTCTGGCTACTCGTCACTATCGCAAACCCTGGTTCAACGTTTTTCACTTCGGAATAAGCTTGGCATTTGGCGTAACTCACAAGGCGCTGAGTAATGTCAGTGGCTTGCTATTAGAAAGATTGTTTTTACCCCAAGAATCTAAAACTTGGCAAGAACTTATTGCTTTGTGGGAACACACCTGGTATGATATATTTCTTGGGTCAACCGTTTACTGGATTATACTCCTCGTATTATTAGCGTTAGAAAATTGGCATCGCTATCAGAATGAGCGGCTGATCTCCCGCGATTTACAAGATCGCCTCTCCGAAGGACAATTGAACCAAATGAAACTGCAAATGCAACCTCATTTCTTGTTTAATGCGTTAAATACCATTGCTATGATGGTTCGGAAAAATAATCAGAGTGCCGCCATAGAAATGCTGAGCAGTCTCAGCGAAATGCTTAGAAATAGTCTTAGCCGAAATCGGCAATCATTAATTCCGTTAAAAGACGAACTACAATTAATTGATCAGTACTTGACTATTGAGAAATCGCGCTATCAAGACCGACTCACCGTAGAACAAACCATTCAGGATGAGACCTTGACCGTGAAGGTACCCAACTTGATTCTACAACCAATTGTAGAAAATGCCTTTAAACACGGAATTTCTCAGAGTCTACAAGCAGCTCGACTGACTATTTCAGCTCAACTAGACCAAGACCGTTTGGTCATGGAAGTGTTTAATACCGGAAATCAGCTTCCTGAAGATTGGAGTTTTATTCGCAACCAAGGCATTGGTTTAGGTAATACTGTAAACCGCTTGATGCAGTTCTACCAAGGTAACTTCAAGTTTCAGATTACTGAGCGGGAAGATGGAGTACTCGTAAGAATAGTGTTGCCTCAGAATTAGTGAACACGAGAACATGAGCTTTTTTGATACCTTTGAGAGTCATGGAAAGAATAAAAACCGTTATTGTTGATGATGAATGGGAAGCGCGAGAAGGCGTAGCTGCATTGCTAACGAAAGATCAGCAAATTGAAGTGGTAGCCGTATGTGCTAATGGCATTGAGGCGATTCAAGCTATCCGAGAATACCATCCGGAATTACTTTTTCTAGACATTCAGATGCCCCAAGTTAATGGGTTTGAAGTGTTAAACAGCATTGCCAAGAAAGACCTACCGGTCGTAATTTTTACGACAGCTTACGACGAATACACACTTAAAGCCTTCGAGGTACACGCAGTAGATTACTTACTAAAGCCTTTTACCGACGAGCGTTTCTATGCTGCACTAAATCATGCTAAACAACTGCTTAAGAAAAAAAATAATACTACTCAATCAATACCTAATCTCGTTCAATCTCGGGTAAAATCAGGTCAGTCTAGTCAGCTGATCAATACTGAATCTTCAGTTGATGACCGACTTACCGTAAAAGTAGATGGCAAAATTCATTTTATTCCTCTTCAAGAAATTAGCTGGATAGAAGCCTACGACTATTATGTGAAGATTCATGTAGCGGAGCGTTATTATCTGCTAAGAGATAGTTTAAAGAAGATGGAAGCCCGTTTACCTAGCCCTCCTTTTGTACGAATCCATAAATCGAGTATTATCAATCAAAAGCATCTTCAGGAAATTGCACCTCAACATAGTGGCAGCGAGTACCAAATTACTTTATCTAACGGCCAAAAGCTACATAGTAGCCGAAGCTACCGCGAAAAGATAAAGGCACTGATGAATACTTGAATGTTTAGCTATTTTATCTAACCAGTACATTACGATAAATATCGCCCAGCTTCAGTTTCACCTGATCATCTAGCAGAGAAAGTTCGTCAGCATCTTGCTGAAAGATAATGAGCTTCCATTCGTTTTGCTGCTGACGCTGGTAGTACTCTATCTGCTTTTGCTGAGAAGCTACCAGCAAATATTCTTGAAGCGTATCAATGCTACGGTAGCCAGCGAACTTTACTCCTCGATCTTTTGCCGAAGTAGATTTAGATAAAATCTCAATGACTAAAGCCGGATTAACTAAGTTATCAAACTCGTCATCCTTAAACTGAGCTTCACCTTGGCTCACGACCAAATCTGGATAGAAATAGCTATTGGTAGAAGGAGAGTAGGTTCGCATATCCGAATGAAACACTTCATAAGAAGTATTAATCAGCGATTGCCACAATAGTCCACTAAGGTTTGATGATACTCGATTATGCTCTTTCGTTGCTCCACCCATTTCTATTAATTCACCGTTGTGATACTCAAATTTTCCGTAGTCCTCCCGAGAACCCGAGCGTTCAGCTTCCAAATAAGCTTCTGGACTGAGTACTTTTGGCTCAACTGTTATAGCCTCCATATCTTTTTTTAGGTAAGATACATATCCTTCGCGAAAAGGTAAAACGATTGATATACGTTCATTCACTGCACCCAAGTGGTTATTGACTGCAAAAACTGGCGACTGTATCGCGTAAAGTAGATATTGATAATAATACGTTTTATTAACTCAGGCAATTTCTAACTCCACCGTCAAGGAGACATTGTACACGTTAATTAAATTCCTATGCTACGTAACTACCTTAAAATCACGTTTCGCAACTTCCGGCGTCAGCCGTTTATTTCGTTTATTAACGTCATTGGTCTATCCCTCGGAATTACTACTGCTATTCTGGCCTACCTGTTTGTTCAGGATGAATTTCGCACCAACCGCTTTCACCGCAATGCCGACCGTATCTACCAGGTGGTGGTAGAGGAGAAAAACTTAACCAATGGTGAAATTGAAGTTACTGAGCCTCAACCCTACCCGCTGGCTCCCGCTCTGCACGAAGACCTACCCGAAGTAAGCAGCTTCGTTCGTTTTTGGAGAAGCGAGTACTACATTAGAACGACCGGGCAGGCGGTAAAGCAACCCATCGTATTTGCTGATTCAGCCATTTTTCAGGTATTTGACTTTCCGCTGATAACCGGAAATCCCGAACTAGCCTTGTCCGGTGCTTCATCAGTAGCCATTAGCCAAACTAAAGCTAAGCAGCTCTTCGGAGACGAGAATCCAATGGGGCGGCGAATTGAGGTACGGTTGGACGATACCTACGCAAATTTTCAGGTAACGGCAGTATTTGAAGATATTCCTGCTTACTCAACGATTCAGGCCGAGATCATTCTACCGATGCACTTATCTATTGCCGAGACTATAGCTCCCTACCTAAAAAGCGAAAAGTACAGTCCCTGGCACGTAAGCTCCTTCAAAACCTTTGTTCTGCTTCACCCTTCTTCCAATCCCTCAGCTTTGACTGATAAACTGGCAGCTTTACGAAATACCCACCACCCTACTGAGGCGGACTATTTTGTAGAGGAGAAAAAACAATCGGGTAATGACTTACGGCGAGCCTACCGTTTACGACCGTTGCCAGATGTCTATTTTGCATCTGACTATTTTATTAGCGATAAACCGATTAGCGATCCGATCTACTCCTACATTTTAGGTTCTATTGCTGGGGGCATTTTACTCATGGCTTGCTTCAACTATTTGACCCTGAGTATTGGCCGGGCTAGTCGTCGCACCCGGGAAATCGGTATCCGCAAGGTAGTAGGAGCCCCTCGCCGACAGTTAGCGTATCAGTTCACTAGCGAAGCCGTAATTATCAGTATTTTATCCCTGGGTTTGGCATTAGTGCTCGTCGTTTTGGTGCTGCCCCTGTTCAATCGTTTGGCCGATAAATCATTAACCTTCGTAACGCTCACCCAACCAATTACCGGTGTAGCAATAGTTGGCATTACCGTTATTACGGGCTTATTATCCGGCATCTATCCCGCCCTATATCTTTCCTCCATTCCTACCCTCGATGCCTTCATGAAGAAGTTTACGCTGGGTAAAGTAAATTTATTCACCCAAGCCTTAGTCACTTTTCAGTTCTGCTTACCGGTAATTTTTCTGGTGGGTACTTTAGTCATGATTCACCAGCTACAGTTTATGCGCTCCCAGGATTTAGGTTTCGACGAAGAACACCTACTAGTCATTGAGAACAATGCTGCCAACACCCAACAAGCTTGGGAACAGTTTAAAAATCAGATTGAGACACATAGTAATATACTTTCTGTCGCAACCGCCAATAGTGTATTTTCAAAGGGAAGCGGGAGATATTTCTTTCGTGATGAACAGGAGCAGATTCAGCCGGTTCATGTGTACTCAGTATCCAACTCGTTTCTGGAAACTCAGGGCTTGACATTACAGCAAGGCCGTTGGTTCAACCCCGAATTGGCTTCGGATTCTACCAAGACGATTGTAGTGAACGAAGAGTTCGTACGCACCTTTGGATTGAGTGACCCGGTGGGAGAAAAAGTTGATGGAAGTTATATCATTGGGGTAGTGAAAGATTTTCACATTGGATCTCTAGCCACTGCCATTCCTCCTATTGCATTTTACCTTATTAGAAACCGGACAGATAGATCGTTCATACTACTGAAACTCGCTTCCAATAATCTACCCAAAACCATAGCTGAGGTCGGTAGCATCTGGCAA
>CAKZPJ010000073.1 GCA_937138955.1 uncultured Flammeovirgaceae bacterium
GTCGCCGTGTAGGTCGGTGTAATAATTGGGTTTTTTATCAGGAAACGGTTGAGCAAACTGTCCGGCCCAGCTCGCTTGAGTAGGTTTGCTTAGGTTATGCGTTTGGTCGATGACATATAGAACTGAGGGAGTATCACCTACTCGAAAGTAGCGCGACCAAGATTGATTTTTCACCACATCATGCATATGATGTCCTAAATTTCCGTATTGAGATAATTTAGAAAACATTTGTTTGGGTTCTTCGCCAGTAAACATGCCGTTATACGTCCAATTAATTTCCAGCCACCACATATCATTGTATTGCGGATTGTGGTAAATCTCATTTCTTCCGAAGCCATTCCAGTTTAGTTGCACACAAGGCTCTGATTTACCCCAACTTTCGGGAAGGTGCGGAATATCCTTTTCTAGCATCAGTCCAGTTCCGATAGTAACCACCCGAATATTTTGACTCAGGTTAGGATTCTTGCCCAATGCCTGACCAAACTTTCTCATATTACCCCAAATCAAGACATAAAGCGGCGATTCTGTTTTACTTGCTGCTTGCTGAAAAAGCTGGATAGCGTGACTGTTATCCGTAGCGATCAGTTTTCGGATGGAAGCTGGATTGGGATAACCTTTTTGCTGAAAATTATTTTGTTGAAAATCTTGGTCGTAAGCATCAACCACTAATTCGCAGGCTTGATAACCATCGGCTTCCCAACGGTCGGGTACAATTCCTTCAATCTGAAGTTCATTAGCGTACCACATAAGGTGAATCAGCGACTGTCGGTCGTCGGGGTCTCCCTTATCAATATTGATATCGGTAAATATGAAAACGCGGGGAGTTACTTGAGCGGATGATAATCCTAGCGAAAGAAAGTAGACGATAATCAGTAGAGCGATTGCTTTCATGAAGTGGATTTATAATGAAAGTGAAAAATAGCTCTTCTCTGAAAAATAAAAAAAGCTCTTGCCACGAAAGACAAAAGCTTATAATTAAAAACGTTCAAAATATTTTAGTCGAAACGCTCTTCTAGTCGTTCTAACTCTCGTAGCGAACTTTCTATCTTTTCCATTTGCTTGCGAACGGTAGACTTCACGTTAATGGGGACTTCAGTTTCTTCTAATACATCCCGATACTCATTTAAGGCATTCTTATCGCCTCGAATGCATTCTTCCAATACCGCTTCTTCTTTATCGCTGCTCAAGGCAGTTTTAATATCCATCCAAGTTTGGTGCAAACTAGCGGAGCCTTCTTTGGTTTCTTTAGGAGTACCACCTAGTGAGGTAATTTCTTTACGTAACTCTGAGTTAAACTGATTACGTTGGTGAACGTGCCCCATTAGATAATTTTTCAGATCATGATCATTCACCTTCTCGGCAGCATTCTGAAAACCATCAACAGCATTGTGGTTTTTTTCAACCAGGTCATTCAACTCTTCAATAATATGTTTAGTGTCCATAATAAAAAATAGGTTAGGATTAAAAAATAATTTAACAATATATAAAACTATGAACTACGGCATCTGTTTGCTAATCTTTTTAATTCTTCCGATAGTGACAATTTTCGTTCAGATTAAAAATTTCTGCTACGTGGTCGCTCTAATTAGTGTAAATCCTTTGTGATTAGTTATCGAGCTTTAAGTTAAATCAAGCAGCAATTATATCAGAGCAAAATATTGCCTACAGGTTCAATCTTAGAGGGAAGATCAGTTTCACCGAGTAGTTGCCTCAAATCAATTTCAATGGTACGGCATAGCGCAGTCATTGGCACATCGATGATGTAATTCTCAAAAGAATTCTCGCCTACGGTCTCGATAATAGCAAAGATCCAAGAGATTAGAGCCGAAAACGGAACAGTAAGTCATATCACCGAGTCATTACTCATTTTTCCGAACTCACTAACTAAATCGAAAGGAAGCAGTACAAGAAAAATTCACACGAAAACGGTACTAAAAAAGGCGTACTGGCAAGGAAACAGTGTGTTTTTGATTCGTTCACACTTTCCTTGTAAGTTATACAATTCCTCTAGCGGTTGCATCATATTCACCTGCTGATAGGCATCTAGTTCGTTGTCTTTAGCTAATGTAGGTAACACTTTGCCCCGGTTTTTCACTAAGTGGGTAGCTGTATTCGCTTGTTGCATCACTTCAATATATTCGTCGTCAGATAGAAACGTTCGGATGTAGTCTTGGCACTCTCGGTCGTTTTTCAACTTTAGATCTGGTACATAACTAAGGTTTTTTCGGTCGAGCATTGTAGTGCGGCGTAGTTGGATACGAAGCGCATTAATCCAGGCCAGATGACGATAAATCAGCTCAGTATGCAACGATGAACTAGAAGAATTAACTTCTAAATCAGGTAGGTAACTTAATACTTGATTGGCTCAAGTACGGCTATAGTTGACAATGCCACCCCAGATTTTTCTTCCTTCCCAAAAGCGGTCGTAAGATTGGCTATTTTTGAAGCCAACGTAAAATGCTACCGCAATACCAATAGTGCTGAGTGGTAAAAATGGAATACTGATATCGATACCTTTCTTCAGAAGGATTACGTAAACCGCAGTGACAATAATTGACTAAACGAAAAAAAATAGAATGTTTTTCCAGGCAAATTTCCAGACTAATCCCCAACGAATATTTCGTCTTACGTACATGATAGGCTTTAATGTAATAAAATGATACGAGGGGAAATTAAGGATAGCTGGCCAGAATACAAAAGCTGCCGTTTGTTCTACTTTAGCTTAAACCAGTACTACTTTTTTGTTGCAATTCGAGACGCGATCAAAGCTTTAGCTTTTTAAACAACGGTTCAGGTACTGCTTTAATGATTAGCATAATGTAGCGCCACATCCATAGTACATAAACTACGTTTTTCTTATTTTTAACGGCACTAAAAACGGCTTTGGCTACCTGCTGGGGAGAAGCCGTTAGAGGTTTGGGAAGGTCTAACTCTTCAGTCATTCGAGTATCGATGAATCCAGGAATTATACTCGCTACGTGAACCCCTTTTGAGGCTAATCGATTACGTAAGCCTGAAAGGTAGGCGGTTAATCCGGCTTTGGCACTTCCGTATAAATAGTTGCTTTGTCTTCCCCGTTCACCGGCAACCGAACTCAAGACCGCGATAGAACCTTTGCCCTGCTCTTCGTAGTGATTGGCAATAAGATTAACGAAAGAAACCACTCCGGTGTAGTTGGTCTGGATAATTCTCTCCGCTTCCGTCCAGTCCTTAATAGCCAGGTCATGATCGCCTAAATACCCAGCAAAGCAGAGTGTAATACTAGGAATTTCGGAAAGAGAGTTAATAGCTTCAGCGTGAGCATTGCTATCCAGCAAATCAACTTCAAGGTAATCGCAAGAAACATTGTGGCGAATCTTAATATCGTCAGCAAGCACCTTCAACTCCTTCGGCTTTCGTCCGGCTAACACTAGGTTATACTGCTTTTCAGCGTAAATATATGCACAGGCTTTAGCAACATCGCTGGTTGCTCCAATAAGTAAAACGTTTTTATTCATGAGGGAAGAATAGACAATCGTTTAGCTAAATCGGATTGTATGATTAGGTCAGGATTGATTTTTTTTAGTATTGAAAGAAACTCCTGGCTATGAGGATAACTGTTTTCAAAAGTAGCTGCTTTCATGCGAGCGTCTTTTGTAAGATAGATTCTTCCACCCAGTTCAAGAACAAGTTCATCTAACTCATCCAAAAAAGCAAACAACCCCTTTTTAAGAGGAAAGTCGAGGGCTAAAGTGTATCCTTCCATTGGAAATGAAATAAGGCTTTCCTGTTTTCCGAATAGCTTTAGAACTGACAAGAAAGAACCCCAGCCTTTTTGCCGAATTCGATTCATGATTTTCACCAATCCTTCTTCGCTGTTGTTAATGGGAAGTACGAATTGATACTGCACAAATCCTCCTTTACCGTACATTCGATTCCAGTGAAGTATTGAGTCAAGCGGATAGAAGAATGGGTCATAATGTACTGTGTTTTCAATAACCTTCTTTACGTTTTTATGAAAATAAAGCCAATTGAAAGCTTTTACTGAGAGAGCATTCAGCACAAAACCTGGAAGATTAATCGGCATATTAATGTCGCGGCCAACTTTACCGGTTAGTGGCTTTTTTCTCTGGTTGCTATTAAGCTCTTCAAGAGTAGCATGCTCTCCCATCATCATGATGCTTCTACCGAAGTTTTTCCCGCCTTTCAGGCAGTCAATCCACGCCATGGAGTAAGTATAAGACTTGTAGGTGTCAAATAGTGTTAACACCTCATCTAAGTTTTTAGCTTTTATCTGACGTTGCTTAATATAGCAGCTTTCGATTTTTTTTAACTTAAACGTTACTGTATCAATCATGCCGGTGAGTCCCATGCCACCGCGGGTGGCGTTGAACACTTCGCTATTCTCGGTAGGCGAACAACTCATCCGTTCACCATTAGCAAGTATTAATGTGCAAGAAGTTACGTGGTCTCCAAAGCATCCGGCCACGTGATGATTTTTTCCGTGAATATCTGAGGCTAATGCTCCGCCAACAGTAATAAATTTTGTGCCTGGTGTAACCGGGAGAAACCAGCCTTTAGGTACAAAAACTTCTAATAAATCGTGCAGACTAACTCCCGACTGACAGCAAACCATTCCTGATTCAGGGGCGAACGCTAATATGTGATTGTGTTTTACGGTCGAGAATATTTGATCAGAAAGTGAGGCATCACCGTAGCAACGACCCAAACCTCGGGCAATCCAATTTTTGCTGGCGGTAGGTATATTTTCCCCTCGCCAATAAGTTAGCATAGCATCTTTTACCGGATAGTTGCTCCAGTTAGAAACGGTAGTTTTCATTTCAACAATTAAGAAGTACTAAATATCTGTGCAATTTAATAATTAATATCGGAAAAGTTTAATTCTATGAAGAAGAGAAAAACTTTATTTATGCTGCTACTTTAGAAAAATTTGTGTTTAGGTGATATAAGGCTAAATGAATTTGTTTGATAAGGTTGGTAATTATCTCATATTCTTTCATTTTTGAAGCAAACTAGAGTGAATGAGTAGTTTTATAGAAGGGTATAAGCATCGAGGAATGCGCCGTGCATTAATACAACAGCTTTATCACAAAGGTATACGTGATGAGCGAGTGCTTCGGGCTATGGAGCAAATACCCCGGCACGCCTTTATGGATTCTGCTTTCGTAGACCATGCTTATCAGGATAAAGCTTTTCAAATTGGTGAGGGGCAAACGATTTCTCAGCCGTATACTGTTGCTTTTCAGTCAGAACTGCTTCAGCTTGAATCGGGTATGAAGGTATTAGAAATAGGTACTGGGTCGGGTTATCAGTGCGCAGTGCTCTCGGTTATGGGTAGCCAAACGTACTCCATTGAGTATAATAAGGCACTTCATAATCGATCTTCTAAACTACTCCATAGATTAGGCTATTCTGCGCAGCTAAAGTGTGGTGATGGTACTGAGGGTTGGGAAATCCACGCTCCGTTTGATCGCATCTTAGTTACCGCTGGGGCACCACATGTTCCACCCGCACTGATTGAACAACTGGCTACTAACGGCCGATTGGTTATTCCTGTAGGCGACCGTAAACGCCAGGAAATGTTATTACTGGAAAAAGACAAGAACGGCGTAGTTGAGCAATCAGCTTACAACTTATTCAGCTTTGTGCCTTTACTAGGACAAGACGGTTGGGTACAATCCTAAAAGCCTTTCATCTGATAAACGCCTATGGTTGTTTCACTATCCCTATAACTTATCGTAGTATTTCTATCATTATCACTTCCTATTCGGTAAGTCGCTTAAAAAGCTGTATCTTCCTAACTAAAATCGCTTATTGAGGTTCGTTATGTCGGGATTCAGTACCTATGTG
This sequence comes from uncultured Flammeovirgaceae bacterium, assembly GCA_937138955.1. Taxonomy (GTDB): domain Bacteria; phylum Bacteroidota; class Bacteroidia; order Cytophagales; family Cyclobacteriaceae; genus Tunicatimonas. The sequence continues at coordinate 5,851 of CAKZPJ010000073.1, forward strand.
GTCAACTGCCTGAAGTTATTAGAATCAAGAACTATTAGTTAAGTATTTAGTCTTAAGAGTTAGCTAGCAGCAAGTTCTGCGTTAGAACGCTATTAAGATCAATACTTATATAGAACCCAAAAATTTAACCGCCTTCATATTATGAAGTTTAGGATTATTACTCTCCTAATTATTCTACTGCATTTTGAAGATTTGTCGGCGCAAAATTACCAGCAAATAGATAGTCTGCGTACTGCACTGGAAAATACGAAAGCTGGTAAGGTTTGGGACATATACAATGAGATTGGATGGGCTTATCGCTTATCCTATCCTGACAGTACCATCCATTACAGTAGTTTAGTACTAAACTCAGATGCTTCATCTTCTCAAAAGGCTACTGCTCTCAATTTTCAAGGGATTGCCTTAGTATATAAAGAAAACTACGCTGAAGCTTTCGCTAGTCACCGACAGGCACTAGATACTGCTCAGTACGCTCAAGATTCCAGCCAGCTAGCCTATTCGTATAATAACTTAGGTAGGCTTCTTCTTTCGCAGGGTGATCGTCTCAAGGCGCATTCATATATCAATCAAGCGCTGAATATTTTTGAGAAGTTAGGTGATAAAACTGGAATGGCTTATTGCTATAAGAGCCTGGTACAACTTTACACTTTACAAAATGATACCACAAAAATGCTTGCTTTACTGCAAGAAACCCTAAAAATACGTCAGGAAGTTAACGATGCTCGCGGGCAAATATCGATCTATCAAGATTTAGCGGCTTTTTACCAAAAATATGGCCCATATAATAAAGCCCACAATTATCTACAAAGGGCAATGAGATTGAGCAAGGATATACAGGATGAGATGACCATTGCTGAGATTAATCTTTCCCTGGCTAATCTAGCCTACGTACAAACTGATTATACTCGCTCCATGCAATATTTGCGTAGAGCTATTTCAGCCACTGATGTTTTCGAGAATATGCGATTTATCTCGTCAGTTAATCTTCTGCTGGCAAAAAATTATTACGCTCGCGGTCAGTACAGCAAAGCCCGATTATATCTGCAAGATATTATTAATAATACCAACGAGAATAGCTTACTACAGAAGAAGGAGGCTTACTATTATTTAGCGAAGATCAGTGAAACCAATGGTCAGTATGCCTCGGCGCTAAAGTTGTATCAGCGGTTTGTAGCTGCCAAAGACTCATTACATAATGTGGACAAAGCTATTACGGTTGAGCGATTGGAAAATCGACTTCAAATTGAAGAAAAAGATAAGGTGTATGAATTGCTGAAGGCTAACGAAGCGCGTAATCAAGAGGTGTTGGAGCAAGCGAGAATAAAGATTGTTGCTAAGAATGTTATTTTATTATTAGCAGCTCTACTATTTTTAACACTACTAGCATTCTACTTTAGAGTTCGCCAGAAGAACCGCTTTCTTGAAGAGCACAAGCATCAGATAGAAGAACAAAATAAGAAGATCGTTTCTCAGAACGCTCAAATCATTAAACAAAATCAGGAGCTTAGTAAAAAGAACGCTCGGCTGGAAGAGATTGGCGACGAAAGGGAAACTCTGCTAAGTATGGTGACTCACGACTTGAAAGCTCCTTTTCAGCGAATTAGTGGTCTGGCTGAAATTTTAACCATGAACCTAAGCGTAAATCCTGCTGAAACTCAAAAATACGCTGACCTAATTAAAGATACCTCGCAAACGGGTAGTTCCTTGGTAAACAACCTCCTGAATAATAGCTTAATAGAAAGGCAGCAGCAACTGAATCTAGAAGAAGTAAATCTTACTACGCTATTGGAGCAACGATTAAACAGTTTCGAAACTGAAGCCGCCAGCAAATCAATAGCGTTGCATTTAGAGGTAGAAACTTCGATTACCCTAGAGACAGATCCGCTAGTATTGGGTCAGGTTATCACGAATTTAATCTCTAATGCCATCAAGTATTCGCCTAATAGCACTAATGTGTATTTATTAGCTAAAACCGCTAACCGAAATGCTGTTCATATTTCGGTAAAAGATGAAGGGCCAGGCTTTAGCGATGAAGACAAAAAGAACTTATATCAGAGATTTCAGAAGTTAAGTGCTCGCCCAACCAACGGTGAAAGCTCCCACGGCTTAGGTCTATCAATTGTTAAGGTTCTGTCAGCTCGGTTGCAAGCAACAATTAAATTGATTAGCGAACCTGGAAAGGGAAGTGAGTTTATTATTTCCTGCCCCAAGGTATACCCCCAGTCAAATACTGTCTCCCCAGCTGCATCCGACATAGCTTAGTTGTCTCTTGTCGTAAGGTTGTTTAAGTCCCGGAAAAAGTAAGAAGTCCGTTGCGCTCACTCAAAGTAGGGGCGCTTGTTTAGTTAGTTATAAATCACTATCTTATGTAATCAACAACCTTACACTATTATGGTCAAAAGTTACCGGGGCATAGCACAAGATACTACGGCGGTGCCAAAATTACCATCGCTGATTGTGGCCGATTATATGGCTACTCATTTAATAACATTCACTCCCGAGCAGACAATTCAGGATGTAGTCCGGACTTTATTGGCTAAACGAATATCGGGTGCTCCCGTTGTGAATGACCAGCGAGAATTAGTTGGGGTAATTTCGGAAGGTGACTGCCTAACTGAGGTAGTGAAAGGGAAATACGACAACTTACCCATTTTTTCGGGCAAAGTTCGCGACCACATGTCGTCTGAGGTAATAAGTATCAACGCTGATATGAACATCTTTGAGGCAGCAAACATGTTTCTAAGCCGCCGCATCCGAAGGTTCCCGGTTCTTCGAGAAGGAAAGCTAGTAGGTCAGGTTAGTCAAAAAGATGTGATGAAAGCAGTCTTGAAGCTGAAAAGCTCTACCTGGCGCTAAACGCAGCACTTAAAGTTTCATGTTCTCAGGAAGAAGGTTATTTTTGAATACATTTTATATGTACTTTACTCTCTTCACCTAACCTTCAGTTTGTGCGACATTTTTATTTCATTTTATTCGCTTCTTTTCTGCTCGTGACTCAAGGCTATGGACAGACGGCTATCTATAATAGTAAGCAGCCTGAAATTATTTCCCTCTGGCATCGGGTAGCTGATTACTCTCCGGTACTACGCTCAGTAGAAGCTGCCGAGATATCACCCGACGGTAAACTAGCAGTCTCTGGTTCTAAGTTTGGTTATCAGGTGATGCTATGGCGTATTGCTGATGGCACGCTGCTATGGGAGTCGGCTCACGATTCGGAAGTGGAATGTGTGGTATTTTCTCCCGACGGTCAACGGATTGCTACTGGCGGAGAGGATTACTACGTTCGGATTTGGGATGTGGATACTGGAAAAGAACTAGCTAGTTGGGAACACGATAGCGGGTTAGATGGAATCACCT
>CAKZPJ010000074.1 GCA_937138955.1 uncultured Flammeovirgaceae bacterium
AATGTCCAGCTTCGATTTTGCCATGACGGTGGCGGTGGGTACTATGCTGGCCTCGGCTATCGTCAATAAAAGCCCCAGTGTGGTTCAGAGTGGAGTAGCACTATTAAGTCTGTATCTGCTGCAACTGATTGTAGCTATACTGCGGCAGAAACTGGGTTGGTTCAGTAGCGTGGTCGATAATCAGCCGCTGCTCATCATGGATGGCCCTACTATTCTTCACGATAATCTTAAGAAAGCTCAGCTTACGGAAAGCGATTTACGGGCTAAGCTGCGGGAGGCTAATGTAATCAACTACAGTCAAGTGAAAGCGGTAGTGTTTGAAACCACCGGCGACGTGTCCGTACTGCATACCGGGGAACAGGGAGAACTTGATACTGATATTTTGCGGGGAGTGCAGGGTGTTTCTAAGTTGAAAAATTGACAATATCTATGCTTCAGAGCTTCAGAAGAGCAGGAGGCTGGGTAGGTTAGCTGCATATAAATATAGTAATATGATAATATGGGTAATTTGTATTATTGACTCGATCATGTTACATTTTGCTTCTAAAATCAATCTAGTACTACATCATTAGACAGCTTCCTCATTGCTTTCGCAAATGTCGCTGACTGCTATGAATACACAACTTAGATTCTGGTTGAATAAACAACTGCGCTTCAGTCCGTACTTTTACCAAAAACTTAAAGCAGTTCAGCAAGAAAGTAAGCTTAGTTTTTCGGAATTAGAATGTTTGAGAAATAAGCGATTTCTTAAATTAGTAAATCAAGCTTACTCTAAATCGTCTTTCTACCGAGACTTATACGATCAACACGGTGTAAATCTTCAGCAGATTCAAAATACTGAAGACATTCATAAGCTGCCGATAATTACGAAATATGATTTACAGGCGCATATAACGAAAATGTTTGTTGGAAATAGGTTTAATCAAACGCAGGCTTATACGAGTGGTACATCAGGACCGCCATTAAGAGTGTATCGCGATTATCAATCGACTATTTTAGAAGGAGCCTATCATTGGCGGCAAAAAATCAGCTTTGGTCATTATCCAGGTATGAAAACCGTGGTACTCCGAGCAAACCTTCATCGTGACAAGCGAGAAAGTTATGACCCTTTTACTCAATCACTATTTTTGTCTAGCTACCAGCTTAGCGAAAAGAATGGTCCTTGGTACTACGAAAAAATTAGCCAGTTTGCGCCTCACGCTATTTATGCTTATCCGAGTTCTATGGAATCTCTGGCAAATATATTTAGTGCAATAGGTAAATCAGTATCCGTACCGTTCGTTTTTACTTCTTCCGAAACGTTGTATCAACACCAACGCTCTAAAGTAGAGAGGGTCTTCAATACTTGCACAGTAGATTGGTACGGCAATGCTGAACGTAGTATCGCCTTAGAACAGAAGAGCGATGGTAAATATCATGAATTGCCTCTTTACTCGGTAAATGAATATTACGATGAGTATACTGTCGCTACCGGGTTGATTAATTTTAGTCTTCCTCTTATTCGTTATCGGGTAGATGATATTATCAGCCTGGATAAAACTAGCCCTACAACAGCTTCGGGTTGCCGTCAAATTGCAACCATCCAGGGTAGAAGTGACGATGTATTGCTTTTACCAGATGGAAGCCGTATCGGAATGATATGGGGTGTTTTTGACCGGATACCAAATCTCTTACGGGCTCAGGTTATTCAAAAGCAACTAGAGAAGTTTCAAGTCAACTTAGTAGTAGGCCCCGAATTTGGATTGCAAGATGAAAAGTTACTCCGCACAAAAATTGCTGAGTTTATTGGAGAACAAGCAAACTACACTCTTTCGTACGTATCCGATGACCAGATCGTTAGGGCTAAATCTGGTAAATACAAACTCATTATTAATGATTTGCTTTGTAAAGAACCAGAGACTTCTGACTCGGTCACTACGTAAGAAATTGCTTTCAGTATCTAGCGATGAGAATCTTCATCTTGTAACATACTAAGATAATTATAATAGCGGCTTTCAGAAATTTCATTGGCTTCTACCAGGTCTCTCACTGCACAGCCGGGTTCGTGCACGTGGGTGCAGTTATAGAATTTACATTCACCGATGAGCGCTCGCATTTCCGGGAAATAATCGCGTAACTCCCCTTCGTTTATATCCATCAACCCCAACTCTTTGATACCCGGAGTATCAATAACGAAAGTTTTTTCACTGATCTGAAACATCTCAGCGTAGGTAGTGGTGTGTACCCCTTTATTGGCAAAGGTAGATACCTCCGAGGTTTTCTGGTCAATGTCGGAGTGAATCTGATTTAGGATAGTAGAATTTCCTACTCCCGAATGGCCGGAAAAAAGGCTAACCTTCCGATCAAGATGGTTGCTTAGTTGCGCCATATCGTCAGTGTTCGCGGCAGAAGTTGCCACGCAGGAGTAGCCAACCCGTTCGTACAGATCCATAATAGCGGCTTGCAATTCCTGC
>CAKZPJ010000075.1 GCA_937138955.1 uncultured Flammeovirgaceae bacterium
AATACCCAGCTTGGCGCATTCCTCCCCCAAATACCTTTCGGATTCGCCGAGCCTGCTTAATCAAATCCTGACTACCGACCAATACTGATCCGACCGGAGCCCCTAAACCTTTAGAAAGACAGACCGAAATAGAAGAAAAGTACTTACCGTACTCGGCTGGATCATCGCCGGTAGCGGTCAGCGCATTGAACACTCGAGCCCCGTCCAGATGCAAAGCTAGTGAATGTTTCTGGCACACACTCGCAATTGCTTCAATCTGATCTAAAGTGTAGCAGGCTCCGCCCCCCTTATTCATTGTGTTTTCTAACGCAACTAAACTGGTAGCCGGAAAGTGAACATCGTCGGGGTTGATACTACCTTTAATCATTTCGGCATTGAGGATGCCGCGCTCACCTGATAACAATCGTACCGAAACCATAGAGTTATAGGCTAGCCCACCGCCTTCGTAAAGGTAGATGTGGGCATTACGATCACATATCACCTCTTGTTGTGGCTGAGTTTGCGCCCGAATCGCTATTTGGTTGGTCATGGTACCGGAAGGGCAAAATAGGCCAGCCTCCGTACCGAAGATACGCGCGGTTTTTTCCTCCAACGCTTGCACGGTGGGGTCTTCCCCAAAAACATCGTCGCCCACTGAAGCTTGCATCATGGCTTCCAACATAGCCGGTGTCGGACGGGTTACGGTATCGCTGCGAAGATCTATCATATTTCTTAGGTGTTAAGGTGTTATAGTATCGTGTTTGATGATTGTTGGTAGAGAACAAAGTTTTGAATTTAGGGCTTTGGGTTCATAATACTCACGAACACTCGAACTCATCGCACTATAACATCTGAATACCTGATACATTAAAACCCCTAAATTAGTCGTAGAAACTACAGAAGCAAAAAAATGTAAATTACCACGCAACTAACTTTCAACTTGCTGCATCTTAGTGGTGAAATGCCCGATTGCTTATGGGACTAAATATCTACCAAAGCCGAACCTTGGACACACTCGTTGACGGATTGCGTAAGAACGATGGCCGTTCGCAGAAAGCGGTCTACGAGCGATTTTCGCCCATTATGTTTTCCGTAAGCTTACGCTACGTAAAGGATTACGATAGTGCCCAAGATGTTTTGCTCAAAAGCTTCATGAAAGTGTTCGACAACATTCGGCAGTATACTGGGCAGGGAAGTTTTGAGGGCTGGGTTCGGCGCATTGTGGTAAACGAATCGCTGATGTATTTACGCAAGCACAAAAACATGTCAGTAGAAGTAGATATTGAAGCAGCGAAAGATACAGCCGCCACTACTTACAACCACTTGGAGGCAGAGGAGTTACTGCACGTAGTGCAACAGTTACCGGTAGGTTACCGCACGGTCTTTAATCTTTACGCTATTGAGGGCTACTCCCACGCCGAAATTGCCGAAAAGCTTGGCATCAGTGAAGGTACTTCCAAGTCGCAACTGAGCCGGGCAAAACAGTTATTAAGACAAATGCTTGATCGGATTGACCCGTCTTATCAAGATCAAATCGGATAATTATGGACGATATAGAAAAATTATTTAAAGAAAAGCTAGCTCAGCATCCTGTGGTTCCGCCGCCGGGAGTTTGGGAAAAGCTTCAGCAAACTCAAGTGCAAGAAAAGAAGAAAGGGGCTTGGTGGTGGATAGCCGCATCAGTAGCCCTGCTGCTGTTAGCCGGAGTAGCCTTTATATTCACTCAACAAACTACCACTTCGAGTGATACCGTAGCGGCAGAGCTACCTAGAGTGCAGCCAGAGGTACCGAAATTAGCTGCGGAGGATATGCCTAAACCTCTCTTGAAACGTATTCCAAAAACTGTTGAATCTATTCCGATAGTTAAGGTGCTTTCACCAACGACCGCAGTTTCCCAAACATCGGCTCCTGAAAGAAGTCAAATAGAAGTAACTCAACATCTAGCAAGTATTGACAAGGTTGAGACTACTTCGCCGCCGGAATATCAACCCAAGTTAGACCAACTACCCCAAGCTGCTCAGATAGTTGACGCGTTGGTTCAGCCGAAAACAACGGTAACTATTATCTACAAATCAGGAAAGGCAGATGATGAGATGATAGAAGAAACAAAAAAAACTTTCAAAAAAGCTTTTGCTTTTTTAGCTGACATAAAGGAAGGTGGATTGGGTTTTTCGGAGCTACGCTCGGCCAAATCGGAGATTATTTCTAAAGCATTTTCTAACAAACGAGAACCTATGGCAGCCGAGTAGTCGGAGCCAATATTCATTAATCCATTTAACCATTAATTCTTATGAAAACGATATTCAGCATTTTGCTGACCCTGATAAGCTATGTCCTGGGAGCTACTGCTCTTTTTACCGATCCTATTGCCCAGGATACTATCATCATTCGTTTGGGTAGTGGCGAAGAAGTTATAATTATATCTGAAAGCGGTAATGAAGTTGAGCTTCTAAAGCAGTTTGATATGAATGCCATACTTCGCGATCTAGACAACAATGAAGATTCTGCATCAGATGGAAAAGTTTACGTAGAAATACAAGATCAAACCGGCGAGAGGTATGACTTTGAAGAAGATGAAGAAAGACTATCTCTGGAAGAAAAGCTGGAGCGATTAGAAGATAAAATGCGAAGAGTAAGTAGATCATCCGGTAACACTACATCCTCTTCTTCCTCAGGTTTCAATAACAACACTTCCACTAATCGCTCTCGTAAACATCGCTCGGGTACAAGTTCAACCATGATGTTTGATTTTGGCCTGAACAATTACCTGAGTAATGGAAATTTTCCCGACGATACTGACGAGCTGTACGCGGTAAAGCCACTAGCTTCCTGGAATATTGCCTTAGGTATCACTAATACTACTCGAATAGCTGGCCCACTGTATTTAGAGTGGGGTGGAAATGTGAATTGGTATAACTTCAAATTTCAGAACGACCGTACTCGTATGCTAAAGACCGATAATGGGGTAGATTTTTTTGAAGACTTAGATGTGGTTGATCCTCGCAAGAGCAAATTTGTAGTGCCTTACGTAAATGCCCAATTCGTACCTATGCTACAGTTCGGAAAGGCTCGGCGAGATGGTTGGTTTCCGCTAGACCGCGACGAGGACTCTGGTTTCCGAATCGGGATGGGTGGGTACGCCGGATACCGAGTAGGTAGCCGACATAAGAATGTATTTGTAGAGGACAATGATCGGAAACGGGTGAAAAATCGCACGAACTACTATGTTAATAATTGGCGGTACGGCGTGAGGTTCCAGCTAGGATTTCGTGATTTTGACTTCTACGCAAATTACGACCTGAATGAGCTTTTTGTAGAAGGTCAGGGGCCAGAACTGAATGCTTTTAGCTTTGGAATTATGTTCTAGGGCTTCCATAAATAATTGGGCATAAAAGCTGGGCAAGGATTTTTCTTTACCTTTCGGCTTACTTTACCGGGCTTAGCTTTGGTTGAAAATTGAAGTGCTAGTGATATCTCGTGCGATCCTCCCGAAGAAGCTGGACCCAATTTGGAAACCGTAAGGTCATAACTATATCCGAAAGAAAATCCATTAATAGAAACGCCGAAAGCCATCGCTAACGCATCATGATTAATAGTGCGAGGCATATCTCGCTGAATAGGCAATCCCTTGTACCAGACCCCTAACATTAACATCCGGTAGAAATAGCTAAGTCCTACATCTAACTGATTAAATCTTCCCTGTTGACGATACTGAAATGAAGGGTTAATACTAGAAGCCATCCGGTTACGAAATGGACCCAGGTTGATGGGGATTTTATAACCGGCGTGCACAGAAAGCCGCATTGGTAGCATGCTTTCTTCTTCTAATACTGATTGGTTAGGTCGATTGAGATGGTGAACAGCTACTCCTCCCCAGAATCGCTTATCGTAGACTAACACCCCAGTAGCAAAGTCAAAGTGATTTACATTTTCTAGGTTTCGTAAGGCCGGATCGGTACTAGGAGCGTTAGAGTTGCCAAATTGTAATTGGTCAGCAAAGACGAGCTTAGAGTAATCTAGGCTTTGCATGCTATAGCCAACCTGTAAAGAAGGTACCGCCTGTAAACCACTGGTAATAGGAATTCGGTAAGAATACGTTGCTCCAATACTGGTAGACTGAAGGCTGGCAGTACCCGCCCGATCGTTTACCGCAATTAACCCGACACTACTGGGTGAACCTTTAATATTGTAATCGTAAGAAAATGCGTAAGTAACAAAAGCTTTAGGAAGACTTGACCAGTGATTACGATAATTAACAGCAGCTCGGTGCTGACGAGTAGCTCCGGTGAAAGCTGGGTTCAGATAAATAGGGGAGGAGTAATACTGAGTGAATTGCGGGTCTTGCGCCCAAAGCATTTCACTGCTCATTGATAGAAATAATAGAAAGGTAAAAAATCTTAACATAACTTCATTATTCATACACTCAACCTCTTATCGAATCAACGCTACATCTCCTACTACTGTCCGTGTATCACCGTCACTAAACTTGAGCTTTACTTTGTAGACATAAGCATCCTTCGGACACAGCCTTCCTTTGTAATAGCCGTTCCAGCCTTGCGTTTTGTCAAAGCTCTCAAACATCAATTCTCCCCAGCGATTATAGATCATCATATGAAACTCAGTTACCCCCTCAAACACCGGTAGAAAAATATCATTCTTTCCACCTCCCCCTACTACTTCTGAATTACTGGGACCGAATGGGCTAGGTGTAAATGCGTTAGGAACTTGAAATGTGCCACCTTCTTCAATCAGCACCGCTGACTCTACCACTATGGTATCCAGACATCCTTGATTGGATTCGGCAATCAACGTAACGTCGTAGATACCCGTTGTTTCGTAAGTATGATTCGGGTTAAATTCGGTAGAGGTGGTTCCATCACCAAAATCCCAGAAGTAATTCTCAGCTCCTAAACTCAGGTTAACAAAGTAGATAGGCTCGCCCAGAAAGGCCTTATCGGGGCGAAAGTTGAAGAATGCCCGGGGAGTCTCGTAAACTTCAACGCTAAATTCCTTTCGCTCCACAATCGTCACGCCTGCGCTGTTGCTGGCTTCCAGTGTAACGGTGTAAAAACCTGGTTCGTAGTAAGTATATACCGGATTCTCTTCGGTAGATCGACCTTCACCCTCCCCAAAACTCCATCGGTAACTATTTGCTTCAGCGTAACGGCTTAAGTTACGGAATTGTACTGTCAGCGGACGGCACCCGGTTGGTGGTTCGTAAGCAAAGTCTACCTCAGGCAGAAAAGGTTCAATCACAATGGGTTTTACTAAGGTATCGACGCAGCCTAGTGCATTTTGAGCGATTAAGGTAATATCGTAGCTACCCGTATCGGCGTACTGGTGAATAGGTTCTTCTAAGGTAGAAGTAGTGCCATCGCCAAAGTCCCAGAAGTAAGTTTCAGCTCGCTGGCTTCGGTTGGTAAGGAAAATATCTTCATTGCGGATGTAGCGCTGGGCTAAACGAGGTCTAAAATCCGCTTTTGGCCCCTGAGTAAGGTCAACTACAATGGTCTTTTCTTCGGTTACCATCACCCCAAGCTCGTTGCTAGCTTGCAAGGAAATTGTGTAGACCCCCGATACTTCGTAAGTGTGAACTGGATTCCATTCGGTAGAAATATTACCATCGCCAAAATCCCAGAGGATAGTACTGCTATCGGCGTAGATAGTGGTGTTGGTAAAAGTGACTTCTAACGGCAGACAGCCCTCAATAGTGGTATAGCTAAAGTTTACCTGAGGTAACGTTTGTTTGATAATCACTAGCGCTGAATCTTCCTCAAAGCAGTATTGACCGGTGGCTCTCAGCTTAACCATATACTCACCCGGAGCGGCGTAGGTATGCGTGCCAGGGTCAGCTTCGTTAGATACGGTGCTATCGCCAAAATCCCACTCGTACGCCCAGCTACCGGGATTAGTAGTATTAATGATGGAAACTGTTGTATTTGGAATCTCCAGCAATGTTGGATCAACGGTGAATGAGGCGTTAATATTTTCTGCTGGATCTATGTCAATTGTTCTGCTGGTAATGGTACTCTCGCAAGTATTACCGCCATTAATCGTTTTCAGAGTAATTGTAACCGGATAGCTTAGATTTTTCTTTTCAAAAGTAACTAGCAACTTATCGGCAGTGTAACTAGGATTATTGAGTGGTGCTGGGTTGACTGTCCACTGATAGAATAATCCTTTTTGCTGGGCATCCAGCTCATACGTTACTATATCACAATCGGCCTCTACAAACGTAGTATCGAAGGCTGACGAAGGAGCTGGAAACACTTGCACAACTTCTTCGTAAGGCGCAAAACATTTAGTACTAGACGTAGGCTGCAACTGTACCCGATACTGTTGAGTGGTGGTGGTGTCGTTAGTAATGGTATAGTTAAAAATGGGATTAACAGCAGGAATGGTATAAGTATCTAGTACGGATGAATCAGCTTCATCAAAAACAGTCCACACGTAATCGTCAGCACCTAATGATTGGGTAGTGGCGGTTACTTCAAAATTGAAGGTATGAGGAGAGCAATTGGTACTACCTCCGGAGAAATTAGTAATAACATACTCGGACGGCGGGGCAGCAAACACGGTGATAGTATCTCGCTGGCTCATCGCATCACAGCCATTGGTTGCATCTACCGCTAACCAAACTTCGTACTGCTGGTCAGCAAAACTCGCCAAAGTATTTTCAAGGAGTAGCTCAGTAGTATCAGCTAGTGGAAATGAGAAAGTTTGTTCGGTGAAAGGAGCAGAGGTAATATCCTTCACATGCCAAATGTAGTCATTTACACCACCCGGTTGATCAACTAGTAATGTGTCTACTGCAAAAGCAACCGTCAACGGTCCACAACCTTCGGTAGCATCGGGAGTAAAGGAAGGATAAGGAGATGGGTTTACAGTAATCGGTAGGGTAATTACATCGGAACAGACTCCCTTTCTGGTGGTTACCCGATGGTGAACCTGATAGGTGCCCGCTACCGGAAACAGATGCTTGAATGGGCCTTCGCCCGTAGTTTCAAAGGTTCCATCATCGTCTAAATCCCACTCGTACAAATCAATTTCGTCGCTATTTACAACTGTAGTTAGCGTAGCCGCACTCTCTATTATCACGCTATCGGATTGACAACCGGCAGTGAAGGTAAAATTGGCGGTAGGTGGGGCGTAAATATGTACGTAAGCTGTATCACGACTTTCGCAGCTTACCCCGACAGCCGAAGCGACTAGTTCGGCCATATAGGTACCCGGATTAGTGATAGCAACTTCTAAGCTATCGGGGGCGGTATCACCACTTGTAGTTTGAACTAAGGCTCCTGTTTCGTCGAAGAAATTCCACGTCCATTCCGAAGTAGCTGGATCAAACCCTGTGGAGACATCTTTGAACTTAACATCTACCGTAACCGGAGATACCGGATCGTAGCAAAGTGGCGGAAGCGGGTTTCCGCTAAGGTCAGAAACCGCGATAGCTGCATTAGCTGTTGGCACAATATTAATTGTGCTTATGAATGTGCCCCCGCAATTTCCTACCGAATTTCCATCTCTTACTATGAGTCTCACCCTCTTTGGGCCGGGAGTAGTAAAATTGTGCTTAGGATTTTCTAGAGCAGAGGACTTAACAACTGTTCCGGTATTAATATCTGTAATTTCCCAGTCGTAAGCGAAGGCAGCACCGACAAGAGGCGGAGTTAGATTCTCAAAAAGCACCCGATCACCTACGCAAAACTCGGTTTGAACTGGATTTGAAGGATTATTTAGTTTGGTTGTAAAGTTAGTGTGGGCAGTATCTACTACTACAATTTGGGCGGTAGTTTGAATAAACATACTATCGCCATTTACTAAATTACCTAAGGTTGGGTTTAAATAGTTACCGTCGGTCGTATCAGCATCGTAAGGATTACAAATATTCCAATTCCTTAGAGTGACTTCAAACTGGTCGCCTACGGCACTTCCGAAAGCGGTAATTGGTTCACTCTGGGAAGTAGATACTTCAATGGGGCCTTGAAGTACTTCAACATCTCCTGGAAAAGCATAAGGCTCCACTACTCCGTCTACCTGTACACCCGGAATGCGGTTGGCACCACCACCCGTGCCATAAATCCACTGTACCCAGCGTACCGCATTATTTATTCGGTCGTTTTCGCCCGAGTTAGGTACGCAGTTCCAAATACTATTATCATCAAATTGAACAATAGCAGTCTCGCCTACACAAACTCGGTAGAGAATAGGATCTATTCGAGGCTGCCCGCCATTATCTTCATCTGTATCCCATACCGTAACATTTTGGCTTTGCAACGAACTAGAACAGAGTGTTCCGTTAATTTGAATTTGCACGGTAGGTACATAGTTACATTGGGTCCCTCCTTGAGGATATAAGTGGGTTGCTACGGCTTCGTACCTTCCTGCCCCTACATCTACGGCAGGAACAGTGACAACGGGAGAGCCGTCAGCCCAATCGTAAACAAATTCTACAGTAGCCGGGCCGCCTAGTACAGTGTACCATACTCTCCACTCGAAATTATGAGGAGCACACAAACGCGGTGGACTCTCCACATTATTTCCCGGGTTGGAATATGTAGAGCACTGAGCTTTGGCTTGCTGGTTTACCAAAACCGTAGCTAAAACGATACTGATAAATGTATATGCTATGTAAAGCTTTCTATTCATAAAATCTTCCGTAAAAAATCGAACTCTCCAATCATGTCGGCCACTGCTACTCATGCAGAAGCTGGAAAATTTTTGTTGGTATAGTACAAAAACTAAGCCCTCGGTAGTTGAGGTGAAATACAGCATTTGTAAGAAGTAAGAGGGCTGGGAAGACTAACAAGATGTAAGTAAAAACAGAGTTACCGTAGCTATTCTTACAATCTAGAGGGATTTGTGTGTAACTATTTATATATAAAAAATAATTACGATGACACAAAGCATCGGGTAAAGAGTAAGAAATAGTGCAAGTTTACTTAAATTAAGATCTGATTAATCTAAGAAAAAGTCAAAATAGAGCTGATTACTTGATTGAGTTATCAGACTAGAAAGGCTTAACCCGAGCAACCGGACCGCACGTTGGCTGATTTCGCTGTCGTTTAGCAGGCGAATGGCTAGTGGGTACCAGTCGGCGGAGGTGGTTAGTAGACGAGGAGCAGTATAGCTTCGGGTAATTACCTGAAAGTCAGTGAATTTTATTTTGAGAGTAATGGTGCGGCCCCGTGCTTGATTCCGTCGAACCCGCTCCTCCAGTGAAACTGATAAAGCTTCTAATTCTTCTAGAAGTGCCTCCGGGTCGGTAATATCGCGGAAAAATGTTGTCTCTATCCCCACCGATTTGCGAATACGGTGAGGCTTCACTTCCCGATAATCTTCGCCCCGTACAATTTGATAGTAGTGTCGCCCGGTCTTACCAAAGTACCGAACCAGTTCCGGGAGAGCACGCTTTTTTAGGTCTCTGCCGGTCGTAATTTGCAGCGTGTGCATTTTCTGAGCAGTAACCCGGCCAATTCCGTGAAATTTCTCGATGGGTAGCGTTTCCAGAAATGCTACGGCTTCTTGAGGTAAAATTACTTTTAGCCCATTAGGTTTGTCGTAGTCAGAGGCAATCTTTGCCAAAAACTTATTGTAAGAAACACCGGCTGAGGCGGTTAATTGAGTTTCTTCTAAGATTTGCGCTTTGATCAATTGAGCTACTCGAATGGCCGACTTCAACCCCTTTTTGTTCTCGGTCACATCCAAATAAGCCTCATCTAATGAGAGCGGTTCTACCAAATCGGTATACTGAAAAAAAATTTCCCGAATCTGTTGAGAAACTGTACGGTACGCATCAAAGCGAGACTTCACAAATATTAAGTGGGGACATAAGCGAGCCGCTTTTACTGAAGGCATAGCCGAGCGTACTCCAAACACTCGGGCTTCGTAACTAGCCGCAGCTACTACGCCTCGGTGACTACTACCTCCCACGGCAATTGGTTTACCTTGGTAAGCCGGATTATCTCGCTGTTCTACCGAAGCAAAAAAGGCATCCATATCAATATGGATAATCTTACGGATGGATAGCGGAGGCATTGGTTATAGAACTATTCTATGCATTTTTAGTTGAAGGAAATGATAATGAGTAATGACTGATGAGTAACAGTTAATGATCGGTAGATTGTAAGCATTAGTCATTATTCATTCATCACTAATCATTACGTTTGGTTATGCAAAATATGACATTGCAGAAAAAGATTTTCTTAGTGATTGCTGCGTTATTTCTTTTGACTATGCTGTATTTTAGCTTTGATATTGCTCGAAGAACTACATTTCCTGGTTCTAAACCCAACCTAAAAGAACGTATTGCCCCATCTTCTGACACTCTAAAGTGACGAATTCAGTACTATGAATCAAGATACACAAAAGCAGAAAATAGACATTGATCGGATTGATCTGGAAAAGGAACGAGAGAAGACCACCGATCAACCCGGGTTAATCGCTTTTCCGCATACGGTAGGCGGAGCCGTGATAAGGCCCGAAGATAAAGGAAAAATCAAAGGGCGAGCCGTATCAGCCATGCGTCAGCAAACGGATAAGCAAATGCAGCAACTCTACGAGCAGGCGCAAACGCTAGCCCGACAAGCCCAAGCAATTAAAGAGCGCGTAGACATTTCAGAGCGGATTTATGAGGCGGAAATGAATTTTGAGCCGATTATTGCGCATACGTATTATATGTATCAAAAGAAAAACGAAACAGATGTATTGTCGCTAGTTTCGCCCGCGGAGTGGGGACGAAGCCATCCGTACCAGGCTTACGTAGCCAAAGTAACATTACTCTCTGACCACACTTGGGAGGTAGAAGCTGCTTCAGACGACTAAAAACAGATGATTAATCGCGGGCTACGCAATTGATTGGCTATATTTGTTTTAGCACTATCTCTTGTTCCTAAGTTCGTGAAAGTCTACCAATTAAAGTTAGAGCGCTGGTTGGCGCTAACCCTCTTTAGTTTAACCGTATTTTTTGTAGGAGCTGTTTCGATAGGTTTCTACGCCCAACTTAAAAATGCGGTACTGGAACGAACCCAGAATCAACTTCTATCTATCAATATTCTCAAAAAGCGGTTGGTAGAACAGCACTTAGCTGATCTTACCCTCTCACAGATAGATTCTACTACTTTTCGGGCTGGTTTAGAAGCAATTGTGGCGGAGCGAACTGGAATGGGAGCTACCGGCGAATCGTACTTAGTTACTCTTCAGGGACAAATGCTAACGGCTTCTCGGTTTTTCCCCGATTCCTTGCCGAAAAGTATTACGGTAAATACCCAGGGTTTTAACCGAGCCTTAGCGGGATATGAAGGGATAGACACCTACGCTGACTATCGGGGTATTCCGATTATTGGAGCCTACCAAAAGGTCAAAATTCGCAAAAACTCTTGGGTTCTTCTTACTGAAATTGATGTGGCGGAAGCTATGCAGCCCATTACCCAATTGCGAGACCGCTTTATTATACTTTCACTAGGGTTGCTGCTACTATCGTGGTTCATCTCAACTTGGCTGGCCAAGGAGTTATCCCGCCCTATACTTTCTATCAAAGAAAATATCAATAGTTTAGTGCAGGGAAGATTACCTAATAAATTAATCAAGGGTTCCCGAATTCAGGAGATCAACCGTATTTCTGAATCTTTGAACGAACTTATTCAAGGACTAAATCAGACAATACAGTTTGCCCAAAATATTGGTCAAGGTAACTTTTCGGTAGATTATCACCCCTTGAGTGATCAAGACAAACTTGGTAACTCGTTGCTCACTATGCGTAATCAACTTCTGCAACTAAATGAACAGAAGGAGCAATTGGAAAGAGAGGCGAAGAAAATACTGGTAAGTGCTCAAGAAACTGAGCGAGAGCGGTTTGCCCGAGATATTCATGATGGTATTGGACCACTACTTACCACCGCAAAATTGAAAATATTTACTACGGAATTATCTGACTCTGCTAAACAGGAAATCACGGAATTGCTCAACGAAATCATCGCTGAGATACGGCGAATCTCCAGCAATCTTATGCCCGCTGTACTCCGCGACTTTGGCCCTGGTGAGGCTATCAAACAACTTGTTCAGGAGATGGAAAAAAAATCACCAATCACTATTCATTACGCCAATGACTCACTTTCTCAATCTCGCATCAGCAAAGAAAGAGGCATTGCGTTGTATCGGATTGCCCAGGAAGCAATTAATAATACCTTGAAACATGCCGAAGCTACTGAAGTAGTAATGTCTTTAACTGAATTTGATAACCGGGTTGTATTCTATTATAAAGATAATGGTAAAGGGATAGATTTTGTGAAATCCGAGCAAGCAGTAGGCAAGGGGCTAAGAAATATACGGGAGAGGATACATATTTTAGATGGTACAGTAGAAATATTCAATGATAGTGGGGTAGTTATTGAGGTAGAAATTCCAATAGTATGAAAGAAAAGATTAATGTTGTTTTGGCCGACGATCATCAGTTGTTTCGTAATGGTTTGCGAGCAATGCTGGAGGCTTCCGGATTCATCAATATTGTTGGTGAAGCATCGCATGGATCGGTACTGCTAACGGTATTGGCTTCTCAACCTACCGATATTGTATTATTGGATATTTCTATGCCTCAACCATCGGGCGATCTGACTTCAGGAATTGACTTACTGCCCATCATTAGGGATCGGTTCCCGCAGGTGAAGTGTATTATGTTGACAATGCACGCAGATGTTCAGTATGTTTTGCGTAGCTTAAAGCAGGGTGCTGATGGCTATTTATTAAAAGATACTGACGAAACTGAACTTAAAACAGCAATTCAGGAGGTATACGAAGGCAAAAAGTACTTTAAAAATAAGATTTCTGATCTGATTGTAGCCAACCTATCGGGAGACACGAAGCCCGAAACCCTGCTAAGCGAACGTGAAATTCAGATTGTCCGCCTGGTAGCCGAAGGTAAAATCACGAAAGAAATCGCCGATCAACTCTACGTAAGCGTTCGCACCATTGAAACACACCGTTCTCGCATCATGAAAAAACTCGGAGTAGCTAACACTGCCGAGATGATTCGCCTGGCATACGAAAAGAAGTTAATTTAAAATTAGGCGGTTGCAGGTCGGCTCCGTCGCGCAGTGTTCAAAGTTATCCACGAGCATATCGATTACGTATTTCCCACATCGATACTGCCAGATTCCCTCATTCTATTTTACCAAGATATTGGTAGCAACGTACTGATATACAACGCGTTATAATAAGTAGGAAACGGAAAATTTACTTATAATGAAAGCACTGACTATATTTATTGCTACGCTGTTTATCTTCAACTTTAGTTCTGCCCAGGTATTGAGCCCGAATGATACCACTCGCGACATGTATTCTGATGAATTATCTGACAAAAGTTTGACAAAAGAGCAGCGAGTACAACGAGGTAGTCTAAAAGGCCCCAAAGCTAAGAATCATCCTGATTGGAAGTTTCGTCCATCGAGAGTTGAAATTACCCACCCGACTTCCTTCAGTCGCAAGACGGGGCCTAACGCTAAAAACCACAAGGTTTGGCAAGATACTACCCGCAAAACTCCGGTATTAAGAAAAGAAAGAAAAAATCTAAAAGGGCCACGGGCTAAAAACTATAAACCTTGGAAAGGTTGAAAAGAGGAAGGGTAGAGAACAGAATCGGGCAACCATCTATAGCTAGATGATGACCGCTATCGAAACTTGCAAGAAAGCGGTTGCCACTTGTAACTAGCAGAAGACAAAGGATTAACACTTACTTATTCGCTCGCTTTCATTCAATTATTGAGTAATCAGTAGCTACCTAGCTCACTCATTAATCCATCATTAATCCACTTTTTTGAACCCTTAAATAGCAAAATTATGATTAAAGCAACAATCCGAGAACGTTATATCAGTAGCGAAAATGGTATAGCCCATGAGCGAGTTAGGGAAATTATGCATGAATCGCGCATTTTCACCTCAGAAGAAAAATTTAATGAGTGGCTTCAAACTTTTAGACATCAGCTTTGGCAAGATGATCCCGCCAAGGTAAAGCTGGTAGAAGGTATTTATGTGGATAAGCAGACTATTTCAGTAGATGATGTTACTCCACCCAAGCAGGTTCGTAAGTACGCTACTTTCCGAAAGGGAGTATCTTATCATTACGCCAACGACGATCACGTGCAGTTGGCATAGTAGAGGTTATTCTGATTTTTTCTTACGGTAAAAGTCTGACTATCACTACCTGTAAAGAAAAGTCAGAATAATGTTTATTGATTCTTAGTAATAAGATAAAAAGGCGACTTATCCACTTCCCCATCAATGGAAAATTTGTCCTGAAAAGGCCTCTCTAATACCGATTGGTTTCCATCGTGATCAAGGATTGATAAATTACCCTTAAATGGCACTTCTACCTCAGCCCGTACCGGTTCAAGCTGAAGGGGCGGTTCGCCTACTGTGGTTATGCGGCTTCGTTCTTCATTCAGTTCCATTCCAGTGTTTCTAACCCTAGCCATAGCCGTCACAATAATTTCCTTAGCAGTACCTAACGTTTCGCCTGCGTCAGGCGCAGTAAGATAGATTACGGAAAAACCCTTTTTCGGAGTAATGCGGTACCCATCTCCCAAGTCAAGCGATGAATCGCCCGGAGCGAAACCGATAAAAGCCTTAGTCGCTGGAGTATTTATAGTGACATACCCACCCCGATTGGTACTACCGGTAGTATTTACCCAGCGTAACTGTCCGGTAGATGATACTACCGTATCTCCGGAATAGAGAGCCGAAGAGTCAAGCGGATTAGTTTCTTGGAACTCATCTGTAAAGTTAACCATCACTCGCAGGGCAGCCAGGGCTTCTGGAGGTAATTTGTCGGAGCTAAAGGTCTTAACATCGTGTTGCTGTATTACCTGGCCGATAAAGCCTAACTTTCCTTCTTGTATCGAAGGGATATGTGCATTCAGGTGATGCGTTTGGGGTGCTTCGGTCACATCGCCCCGCCGAACCTGCCTGGCGACGGCCGGAAACAGTATCATGATAGCTGGATTAGAAACATCCCAAGGTTGAAGTCCCAACTGACTGCTAAATTGGCCGTCGTCGCGATTCTGAAACATGAACGATGCGTCCCAACCCTGTAATCCCCATCCGTAGGCTCCCAGTAGGGCTGGCCCTTCGGCGTACCACTCATTAGGCTGAACGTGTACCCATTCGCTGAGCATGAATGGATGACCTGCTACCTGCTGAAAGCCCACACTCAGTGTGCCTATGCCTGGCTGCTCTAACAGAGAGCCATTAGCAAACTCCTTCAGCTCAGTAAATCCCCGCAGGTTCCCACCAAAATAGTTATGCCGGTCTACGATTCCTGCCTGGGAATCGGAATGAAGGTTTAACAGATGTCCTACTGTGGCTCCAGCTTGCCAGTTGGAAGCAACAATCTCACCTTGATAACCTGCCTGACGGATTTTCCGGATAAACCGATCGTAGAACGTATTTTGCAATCCAATTAGAAAGGTGGCAGCATCTAGTAGTCGGGGTTTTAGCCAAGCCAAGTCACTTTCAGTAGAAACTATAGTATCCATAATTCCTGGGTCAAACCACGGCACTACCGTTCCAGATGATAGCGACTCGGCTCGCAGGGAATCGCCTTGTATTTTCTCTACTGAGATGATACTGTTTAGGCCATTATTGGCAATGCTTTGGCTATCGTTTAGTATTGCCTCCGAACCCCAAACTGCTCTCCAAGCTTGTTCGGTACCGTATTTTTCGGTAAGCCACTGGCTAAATAGTTGGGCGGTACGCCTACGCAACGTTGGGTGCCGCTGCAAACTCCAATTACCCCCGTACCAGAGTACCGCGTCTTCGTTGAATAGTTCCACGCAGAAAATAGCTGGGTCTTCGGCGTAGGTGAGGCCAGTATAAGGGTTTTTATGCTGAAGGATACGAATCGTTTGATCAATCTGCAGGTTTTGCAATTCTTCCGATAAGTAGATAGCCCCGTAGGTAGCTCGGATACGGTTTTTCTCACCTGAAAACTCTCCCAGCTCCCGGTAGAAAGGAATACGAACGGTATCTTCGGGCCCGAATTTCACTCCAAAAGTAGGCGACAGCTTGGTATAAATACCGTTTTCTTTTAGTGTGCGGACATAGTAGTCCATTCGCTGAAGAGCATCTGCTTCAAACTGAGCAAAGCTTCCCAATGACTGTATACCCCCAGGAGCCGGTCGGTCTGCATACTTATGTAATCGCACAGCATTGATTCCGAACTTACGATAAAATGCAGCGCGCTTATCTGCTAATTCCTTGGTTGGGGCGCAAGCGCCGTAGGTATTATTAATACCCCAAATTTTGATTTCCTGACTTTGGTAGAGTAGTTTTTCGGCTCGGCTTACGATACGACCGTAGCGGCCAGCTGGCTCAACATTCCAGTCTTCTAACCCAATCAGGCTGGGTTGAGTGTAATCGTTTTGAGGCGTAAAATCATACCAGGTTGGACTTTCGCTAGTAGAAGATTGAGAAAAGCAGCAAGAGTAAGCAAAGTACAGAATTACTATCTTGCAAATGATTACTCGCTGGATGGTTATCATAGTTTTACCAGTTTAAGCAAATCGGTGATAATCACCGCCTCGATTGGCAATGGATGTCCCAATCTATAGCACAATCCTAAATAATATACTTGAGCCTAGCAAATAAAAAAGGAAACTATCAATGAGCTTCCTTTCCTATTATAAATTCTACGAATACTTAAGCCGATTTTAAGAATCAGCTCCTTTTACTGTTTCTACAATGCGAGCGGCAATTTTGTAAGGATCACCGTTAGAAGCCGGACGACGATCTTCTAACCAGCCTTTCCAGCCGTTTTCTACCGTGGCAATCGGAATACGGATAGAAGCTCCTCTATCGGATACACCATAAGAAAACTGATCAATAGATTGGGTTTCGTGCTGACCAGTTAATCGTTGGTCATTTTCAGCTCCGTAGACTTCAATATGCTCTTTCACTACTGGTCGGAAAGCTTCACAAATTTTGTCATACACTTCTTTGGACCCAGCTTCTCGTAAAGTAGAGTTGGAGAAATTAGCGTGCATTCCTGATCCGTTCCAGTCACCCTTAATTGGCTTGGGGTGCCAATTGATGGATAATCCGTACTTCTCAGCGTTACGCTCCGCTAAGTAGCGAGCTACCCAGATATGATCTCCGGCCGCTGCTGCTCCTTTAGCAAAAGTCTGAAATTCCCACTGTCCGGCGGCTACTTCCGCATTAATTCCTTCTACATTCACTCCTGCCTCTAAGCACTGATCTAAATGATCTTCAATAATTTCGCGCCCATACGCATTATTCGCTCCTACTGAACAGTAATATGGGCCTTGAGGGCGAGGATAACCACTGGAAGGAAAACCTAGCGGAAGATTGTTTTCAGTATCCCAAAGAAAGTATTCCTGCTCAAAACCAAACCAAAAGTCATCGTCGTCATCATTAATAGTAGCCCGTGCATTAGATTCGTGAGGGGTTCCATCGGAGTTCATTACTTCGGTCATCACCAAATAGCCATCTACTCGAGCGGGATCGGGGAAAAGTGCTACTGGCTTTAGTAAACAGTCGGAAGATCCGCCTTCGGCCTGTTCGGTAGAACTACCGTCGAAAGACCACATGGGGCAATCTTCTAGTTTTCCACTAAAATCTTCTACAATTTTGGTTTTGCTTCGTAGGCTTTGGGTAGGTTTGTAGCCATCTAGCCAGATGTACTCAAGTTTTGTTTTAGACATATGCAAATTAGGATTAAAAGATTATAGATTAGATTTACCTGCTTTCATCTAAAGTAACCAAGTAAACAGCTACTTAAAGATTACATCTCAAAATAAAGATCTTGTAAAGCGCGAATATACTATTTTTCAGTAGCTGATAAAAAATACCCTTGTATTTTTGCTTTTTTGACGAAAATCAGCCGAATATTTTAAAAATTCTCTAAAAAGCTATTCGATAGCTACTTATAATTTTCTCCTCGATAACAAATATTATTTGGTTAACTCGGTATTCATAAGTGTAATTTACCGAGATACTAATATAGTTTTGTAACTGCACAAATTGTCAGAACTTTGAAGTACTTAATTTTGTAATTTCTTTCAGGTACTATTCGCAAACACATGGAAGCAGCAGTAAGATCGGTAGCATTTTATACTTTAGGTTGTAAACTAAATTACTCCGAAACGTCTACATTAGTAAGAATGGTGGAACAGCGTGGCTACCACAAAGTTGATTTTCAGCAGGGGGCGAATATCTACGTCATCAATACTTGCTCGGTAACTGATAATGCTGATAAGAAATGTCGCAAAGTAGTGAGGGAAGCACTCAAGTACTCGCCGGATGCCTACATCTGCATCGTGGGTTGCTACGCGCAGCTTAAGCCTAAAGAGATTGCTGAAATTCCGGGGGTAGATGCCGTGCTAGGAGCTGCTGAAAAGTTTCGGCTACTAGATTTGCTAGATGGTTTTCAGAAGAAGCCAGAGCCGCAAGTATTTGCCTCAGAAGTGAAAGAAGCCCAGCATTTTCATCCAGCTTTTTCTTTACATGATCGTACCCGTACTTTTTTAAAAGTGCAAGATGGCTGTAACTACCACTGTACATTTTGTACTATTCCTCTGGCCCGGGGAAGAAGCCGTAGCGATACTACTGAATCAGTAGTAAGCCAAGCAGAGGAAATTGCTCAAACCGGGGTAAAAGAAATTGTACTAACTGGAGTAAATATTGGTGACTACGGCATCATTGAGGGAAAGCGAATGAACCGTTTTCTGGATTTGATTGAGGGGCTAGATCAAGTGGCGGGAATTGAACGCTTTCGGATTTCGTCTATTGAACCTAACCTGCTGAGCAACGAAATAATTGAGTTTGTGGCTCAATCGCAGCAATTTGTCCCGCACTTTCACATCCCACTACAATCGGGCTCTAATAAAATTCTGCGACAAATGCGACGGCGTTACTTGCGTGAATTGTACGCAGACCGAGTGCAGAAAATCAAAACGCTGATGCCTCATTGCGGTATTGGTGTTGATGTGATTGTCGGTTTTCCGGGGGAAACTGAAGAAGACTTTCTGGATACCTATCATTTTCTGAACGAACTTCCTGTTTCTTATTTACACGTATTTACTTATTCAGAGCGGGCGAACACTCCCGCAGCGGAGATGGAAGAAGTGGTGCCAATGAAGGTGAGGCAGCAACGATCTAAAATGTTGCGAACATTATCGGAGAAGAAGCGACGCAAATTTTACGAAGAAAATCTAGGGCGAACGGCAACTGTGCTCTATGAAGAAGATGTAGAAGACGGAAAAATGCAGGGCTTTACCGAAAACTATGTGCGAGTGAGTACCCCTTATGACCCGCTGCTGATCAACGAGCTACAATCGGTTCAACTTACCGAAATTGATGAGCACGGAACAGTAGTAGCCGTATCTGATCCGGTGTTAGTTTCTTAAAGCAATAGCTTTTTTCATTATCTTTTCCCGATATGGCATTGTCCCCTTTATCTAGGCGTAAGTGACCAGGGCTTTATCGTTTAGGCTTAGTACATTTACTTATGCTAATGAGTATTCAATGTTATGAAACTAGTGAGACTGCCTAAT
>CAKZPJ010000076.1 GCA_937138955.1 uncultured Flammeovirgaceae bacterium
CGGGGTGAGAGGCACCCCAACGCCAACCAAGGCGAGAATTTTGAACTATAATCCATGCCCAGCGACTGATTGCGGGTCCATTTGTAGCGAGTAAGTAGCTCCGAATCAAACAAATAATACTGCAACCTTTCCAGTGCTGCTGATTCTCCGCCCGGATAATCGGTCGCTTCACTCAAACTCTGGGTAAAGCCCAGTTCTGACAAAGTAGGAATAACCGTAGGTTCGACATCGGCTATCCAGCTAATAGTTTTGGGGACAGGAAACTCATTTCGGACGGAAGCTTTCTTAGTGCCTTCGTTCCGAAAAGCTTTGAACGCTTCGGGCGTGTCCGATGACTTAAATGGTAGATCGTCGGGGTGATAAAGCGTTAGTCCCCAGTGAAAATAGAGTTGGCAATCGGTGCTTTTAAGTTCCTGCTTGATAGCCTGTTCAACCTGAGTTTCTTCGTCGGTTACTTCGCGTTGCAGATGAACCTCATCCAACTCATATTGAGCTACCAATTGAGAAATGATATCTTCCGGCACCCCCTGTTTCACCAGTAGCTGTCCGCCTAACTTCTGACATTGTTCGTTAAGGTCTTCCAAACTTTCTAATAGAAAACGAGCGCGGTGAATGCCCGTTTTTCTGAACCCTAAATCCAATTCAGAGAATTGGCGAGGATCAATACAGTAAAGCAACAGTACTTCATCGGCCTGATTGATTGCTGCCGAGAGAGTAGGATTATCGTGCAGTCTCAGGTCGTTCCGAAAGTAGACTAAAGCTCGACTCATGAGGCGGATGATTTCTTCTTGGAAAACCGTCGGCTAGAAGGTTTTTTCCGGCTGCCGTGCTTCGCAATCACCTCATCGGCTAATTGCCGTAGTTTGGGTAATCGTCGCATTTCGTAGATTCTCCGCTTGGCTTCTTTCGCCGTAGCAACGTGATCTACGATAGGGTAGGGGTAATCTTTGCCGATAACGCACTGGCTTTCTTCCTGAACTTCATCGGGCATTTTAGCCGGTTCATGAATATGCTTTAGCGGAACCTCTGCCAATTCAGGAACCCAACGTTTTATAAATACTCCTTTGGGATCGTGATCTTTTCCCTGCTTGGTAGGACTGTAAATCCTTACGGTATTGATTCCGGTAGTGCCACTCTGCATTTGCAGTTGACTGTAGTGAATACCTGGTTCGTAGTCCGTCCACTGCTGAGCTAAGTAGTGTCCGAATCTCCGCCAGTCTAGCCACAGATTATAAGCCACAAACGAGACAATCATCGCCCGCATTCTAAAGTTTAAATACCCCGTTTCCCGCAGCGCGCGCATACAGGCATCTACCATCGGAAAACCAGTTTTCCCCTCGCACCAAGCCTGATAATATTCCTGATTAAATTCTTTTTCCCGTAGCGGATCGTAGGGCGGGATAAAGCTTTGAAACTCAATGGTAGGATCGCTTTCCAGCTTTTGCATAAAATGGCTCTGCCAATGCAAGCGGGCTTCAAACGCACGCATCGATTTCTTCCAGTCTCCGGCGTCTGGGTTGGTACTATCTTTAAGCTCCGCTCGTCGTTTCTTCAATGCTTGTACTACAGTTCTTAGACTAATGGTGCCGTAGGCGATGTGCGGACTCAGTCGCGAACAGTGATCAAAGGCACTAAGGGGGCTGGATAGGGCATAATGATAGGGCTGGCCTCGCTCGTAGAGAAAAGATTGTAATAATTCCTGGGCAGCCTGTTCGCCCGGTGGCTGTACTGAGCCTGATAATGTTGGTAGCTCTAACTGTTCGCTGATAGGAATTTCTCCAAATTCCAATCCTTCAATAGTTGGTAGTTGATCGGGTGCCGAGAAAATCTCTTCCGACATCCGCCTCTCCCAAATTTTCGACCAGCCGTCGCGGTCGCTCAGTACCCTCACTACTCCGTTTTGGTAATATTCTTGAAACTGAACCTGCTGAGATTTGGCCCACTTCCGCACTGCTTTATCTCGCTGAAAAGTGATGTCGTTACCCGTTTCTTCGTGAGCGTATAACGTAAAGTGCCCCAGTTCCTGATATAGCTCATCGAGCACTTCTACAGCATCACCAATCCGTACGATAAGCGGTTGCCCCCGTTTTGCCAAATTTTTCCGTAGCTCCTCTAAACTACCCCGGATAAACTCCCAGTGGCGGGTGCCAAAATCGGGAGCATTAACTACCGATGGTTCCACAATGTACAGTGGAAGCACAGTACCCTCTTGAGTGGCTTCGTAGAGCGGGCGATGGTCAGATACGCGCAGATCGCGCTTAAACCAGACAACTTGGAGATGATTTCTAGGACACATAGCGTAAGATTAAAAAGTGCCTAGTAAACCATCTAAAGCCACAAAAGTTATTATGCGCCGACTACTGAAATATGGAAGTAGTTATCCAGTGTATGATGATAAAGCTGTTCTTCACCGAAGAGACATTTGCTGGTATCTATTCATTCCGCAGTGAGTCTACGGGGTTGCGAAGCGAAATCCGTAGAGTTTGCGGTACAATAGTTACTAAACCCAACAGAAGTAGTAGTAGCGATCCTGTTAGCAGCGTACCTGGCCCAAATTCTACGCGGGTGACTAAAAAATTTAGCCAAAGATTGTTAAGAAAATAGCTGAGAGGTGCAGCAATTACGATAGCGATTCCTAGGATGATGAGAAACTCTTTAGAAAGTAGATAGGCTAATCTGATGTCGCCTGCGCCCAACACTTTTCGGATACCGACTTCCTTTGTTCTTCTTTCGGTAGTGTAGGTAGCCATTCCTAATAGACCTAAACAAGCAATAGTAATGGCTAAAAGGGCAATGAAGCCAATGACAGTGGCAATATCAAAAATTCCCCGGTTGTAGTTGGCTAATTTGTCTTCGTAGTACTCGTAAGCCAACGGATGAATCGGATCAATTGCCTTCCATGCTTCTTCCAATCGCGCCAGCGTTTCTTTTTCTCGTCCCGAACCTATTTTGACACTCAGAAATTTGAATGTTTCCGGCACATGCCTCATTATTACTGGCCCGATAGGACGACCATTAAACAGCAAGTGAAAAGTGAAGTCTTCTACCACACCGGCCACTTGTAGGGTGTCGCTCGAAGTCTCTAAAGACTCTCCTACAATATCTAGTGGATTATCGTAGCCTAGCACATTGGCAGTAGCTTCATTCACCAGTATCATCGAAGACAACCCCGAACCAGCCGGGGGTAGATTCTTACCGGCAATCAAGTTAATCTCTAAGGTACGGATAAAGCTTTCATCTACTCCAACATTAATAGCCCTGTGTCCTTCTTCTTCAGGGGATGAACCAGGTTTCTTCAACCGAGTGTTGTCGTTTCGTCCGGTAGCGGGCAAGTAAGCACAACCCGCTACATCGTCCACTCCGGAAACTCTACTAAAGGCTGTTTTTGCTAACTCGTAATCGTTGCTTTGCAGATTAACCAGCAGCACATTATCCGGATTAAATCCGTACTCAAACTGCATAAAATGTCGAAACTGATTAAACACTACAATGGCGGTAATAATAAACAGCAGCGAAAGGCTAAACTGAAACGTTGTCAATACTTTTCTTAGACCAAGTCTTCCGGGCTGACCCAGCTTCAGATTCCTCAAGGCTCGGACAGGATTGTAAGCGGACAAGTGCAGAGCTGGAAAAATTCCCGCTATAATTCCAACTAGTAAAGCGAAGCCAAGGGATAATAGAACCACTTCGAGAGTGACATTCAGATCAAAATTCAGATACTGGTTGACCCATAATTTCAGGAACGCTGATTTGACAAAGAATAAAAATACAAAGGCAATGGCTAAGGCTAGTAGCACGGTTATCGTAGCCTCGCTGAGAAATTGGAAAACGAGGTCTTTGCGCTTGGCTCCATTCACTTTGCGAACC
>CAKZPJ010000077.1 GCA_937138955.1 uncultured Flammeovirgaceae bacterium
ATTATGCCCCTAATTAACAGACCGTTTATTGCGTCCGTTATTAGTGGTATTGAAGATGCTGCCAACAAGGCTGGTTATAATGTAATTATTTCTCAGACCTATGATTCTTACAATAAAGAAATAGCAAATGCTCAAACTCTATTCGCTAGTCGGGTATCAGGATTAATTTTTTCCTTGGCTATGGAAACTCGAAAGTATGATCATTTCTACCCTTTTCTACAAAATGGTATTCCCACCGTAGCTATTGACCGAACCACTAATAAACTGGAAACCGATTGCGTAGCTATTGACAACCATGCAGCAGGCTTTAAAGCAACTGAACACCTTATTGAGCAAGGTTGTAAACGTATTGCTCATTTTGGCGGTGCACAGCATCGCAATATTTACAAAGAGAGGCAACGTGGTTATATTGATGCTCTTAGAAGCTATAATCTACCAATTGATGAAACTTTGGTTGTACATAGCAATCTGAGCCTGGAAGAAGGATGGGATGCTGCTGAATACCTCTTAAACCTTACTAATCCACCCGATGCAATTTTTTCGGCCAACGACTCAGCGGCAGTAAGTGCTATTCAATACACCAAACAAAAAGGCTGGCGCATTCCTCAAGAGTTAGCCATCGTAGGTTTTAACGATGACCCAATTTCATCTATCATAGAACCTCAGTTAACTACTGTTTCACATCCAGCATTTGATATGGGGAAAATAGCTGCTCAACAAGTACTAAGACATCGAGACTACGGGAATGTGGTTCAATCGCAAACCACTATTCTTAAAACAGAAGTAATTATACGAGGTTCTAGCCAACGGGAAGCTTTTACTATTAAAACCAATCAGGCTTAAGTATAATTATTGATACATTGAGTACGCATAATTCTCAAAAGGAAAATATTTTATTAAAAAAAACATTAACCTTGCATTATTTCAGTTATCCTCTACTAAAATAGTATATTCATTTCTTGATAATTGTGTGCATACTATGAACTTATTTTACTATTCAAATAAATTTCTTTAGCAACGGATTCGTTTCTTAAACGCGATCGACAGCAATCTGATTGTAAGCAATTAATCCTCTAGATGTGATCTACTAATATTGTGAGCAGCCCAAAAGATATAACCATATATGACATTGCTAAAGAACTGCATATTTCAGCAGCTACTGTCAGTCGTGGGTTAAACGATCATCCGGCAATCAAAAAACAAACCCGAGAGAAAATTCACGAGACGGCCCGTAGGATGGGCTATCAGCAGAATATTTTTGCCAGTAATCTTCGCAAGCAGAAAACAAATACCATTGGAGTAATCATCCCTCACTTAAATAGCTACTTTACCTCTACTGTTATTGCCGGGATAGAGAAAGTGGCTAACCAGTCGGGATATAACCTTATTATTAGCCAGTCACTAGAGTCAGTGAGAAAGGAGCGATCTAATGTGGATACGATGTTCAACAGCCGAGTGGACGGTTTGTTGGTTTCTTTGGCTAGTGACACCGAAGGATTTGACCATTTTGAGTTTATATTACAGAAAAAAATCCCCCTGATTTTTTTCGACCGCGTAGTTGAAGCCCCAAACTGCTCGAGTATTACCATTAATAACTTTCAGGCAGGCTATAGTGCTACTCAGCATCTACTTGACCAAAGGTGCCGAAGGATTGTCCATGTAGCCGGTAACTTACGATCCAGTGTCTACGATGGTCGTCATTCGGGTTATAAGCAGGCATTGCAAGATTTTGGATTAGACTACGACTCAGCGTTGGTACTTTTTCCCGACTTGCGTGATCCTGATCCGGGACGAACAGCCCACGATATTTTAGCTATGGACACATTGCCCGACGGGCTCTTTTGTGTTAGTGATACCCAAGCAGCAGCTATTATGAGTGAGTTGCGCCGAGCGGGTGTTAAAGTTCCGCAGCAAATTGCGGTAGTCGGATTCAACAACGATCTATTGTCGCGGGTGGTAGAACCTGCTCTTACCACCGTTTACTACCCCGGACAAGAAATGGGTGAAGTTGCTGCCCGAACTTTGATACGTAAGCTCAACCAAGAAGAAGAACACCAACCGAATAATATTGTGATAGAACATCGCCTGATTGAAAGAGAGTCATCTCTTCGGAATTAACCTTTATTGACGAATGGTTGATATATCCCCTTCAAAAACCTTATTTTCCAGTAGTTTCTGAACTGCTACTTGTCGTTCAGTCTCATCTTCAAAATTACCCAGGTTTTGCAAAATACTGATCATGATAGAATAATCGTCCTGATAGAGGATCACCGAAGGGAGCGGCATATATTTTAGCGTAAAGCGTTGAATATCAGCATCGCTTAGATTTTGATCTGCCAACACTAGCATCTCTTGGTACCGCTCAGTCATCGCTTCTCGAATTCTCTGCTGTCGGGCTTCACTCTCCTTCATCGCCATAATTTCTTTCAGCTTCTTTTCTTGCTGGAACTTACTATTAAACAGATTCGCCAACGCGGTAACTACGACCTCTAACCGTGCTCCGTTCATGCCCCCCGCCACACCAACGGCAGGCACTTCTCTTGGTTCCTTGCGCTCAAATAATGGCTTGCTCTTGGGGCGGTTCATAGAAAAAGGCTCAGCTTCGCGGCGAATAAATTGTTCAATATTATCGTAGGCTTTTATCGTAATCTCCCTCAGTTCATTTACATGAGGGGTCATTACAATAGTCAGTCTTTCCAGACTCTCATCTGAGCTATCAGTGGGAACAAAAAAATAAGGCTTATAACCTACACTGCTAAACATGATAGTATCTTCCTGAAGTACGCTCACTCCGAAAAACCCTTCGGCATCAGTGGCAGTACCGGTTTTACCTCCCTGACCACGAATATGCACGTAAGGTAGCGGAGCCAAGCTATCAGAGTCTACCACCTGTCCCTGAATAAATACTTGATTTTGAGCTGATAGCAACTGAGGCAATACCAACAGTATAAAAAGTACCGATGAACGAGTGATCAAACAAAAAACCTGTGTTACTTCCCCCATTATATGTTACTATCGTATTCTAAAGATAACGGATAATCAGGGGCTTTACAACCGAGAACCTCTGCTTAGCTTACGTACTTAATACTGGCTGCCTCTCTACTAGAACGGATTTTTTACCCAATTATGAAGAAATGATAGCGATTAATCTTAATTTAACCCTCCTACGCGAACTAGTTTATGAAACGCAGAAAGTTTATCAGAAATATAAGTGTGGGAGGAAGTTCATTAGCGGTACTCCCTATTACTAATCATTACTCTTACTCAAACAATCCCTCAATTGGCAATAATGCTCAGGCTGAGTATGCTGCCGACTTAGTAGTTGCTGGGGGCGGATTAGGCGGTTGTGCCGCTTCTTTGGCAGGGCTACGCAATGGATTGCGCGTAGTGATGACCGAAGAAACTAGCTGGATTGGTGGACAAATTACCCAACAGGGAGTTCCACCGGACGAGCACCAGTGGATTGAAACCCACGGAGCTACACAGCTCTACCGTGATTTTCGGAATGCGGTTCGACAGTACTACTTTCAATACTACCCAGTGACTGAAACAGCGCGAAAAAGGCAGTATTTCAATCCGGGGAATGGAGCTGTTTCCCGGCTTTGCCACGAACCTCGAGTAGCATTGGCTGTCTTAGAGGCTATGTTCGCTCGCTATTTAAGCAGTGGGCAGTTGACTTTGCTACTTAATCATAAAATTACGCGAGCCGATGTTGAGAACGATCAAGTAAAAGCATTAACAGCTCGAGATAGTCAGTCAGATAAAGAAGTTGTGCTAACAGCAACCTACTTTGCCGATGCCACCGAGCTAGGCGACCTGCTTCCCTTAACTCGGACTGAATACGTGACGGGAACCGAAGCTCGATCCG
>CAKZPJ010000078.1 GCA_937138955.1 uncultured Flammeovirgaceae bacterium
TCTTCCGAACAGTCGGAGAGCTACTCGCAAAAGGACGATGATGCCACGATGGCAGTGCAGCAGCAAGCTGAAGAAGAAATAAAAGCAGAATCTAATATTGATGACCTAGCCGGAACTGATGGGTGCAATGATCTATCGGGCCTCACAAAGCAGGAAATCGGTATGCGGGAGCAACTTAAGTACATTGCTCAAAGCGAAGACCCTAACCAGGTTTGCAAAAATTGCCGCTTTTGGCAACCAGCTCAGCCCGGTGATAACTGCGGAGGCTGTCAACTGATCAAGGGCCCTATCCACCCCAACGGTTGGTGCAAATCATGGATGGCTTTGGCTGCTGGAGAGACGCAAAACGTTGTTGAACCATCTTAACTAGTGTACAGTGCGTAGTACTATCGTATTCAAAAAATGACATAGCTAGGTTTAAATTCAATCACTGTAACACCCAGAAAATCAAAAACTGAAATAATAATGAAAACGAAAAAGCAAACCCGAAAGGAATTTCTAACCGATGCTAGCAAACTAAGTGCGGCTGTTCTAGTAGGTACTACTTGGTTCAGTGCTTGTTCTAGTCCATCTGGTCAGTCAGAATCGGCTGCTACGGCTGAAGAGCCAGCAACTGAGCCGGAACCTACAATGGAGGCGAAGGAACCAGTTCCTACCCAATTAGAAGCTAACGCTTGTGATGATCTATCGGGCTTAACCGAGCAGGAGATTGCTATGCGGGAGCAACTGAACTACGTAGCACAGAGCGAAAAGGAGGGGCAAGTTTGTACCAACTGTCGTTTCTGGCAACCGGCCGAGCAAGAAGGAACCTGTGGCGGCTGTCAACTCATTAAAGGTCCTATTCACCCCAATGGTTGGTGTGCGTCGTGGGTAGCCATGCCCGATGGTGCTTCTTAAGTAGCTCCTAGTATCTATGTGTTAGTATACTAATGTGTTCAGAGTTCTGAATAATTCTGAACACCATCCCCCATCGGTCTGAACAATCTTTCCGATAAAAAAGGGTGAAATCATTGCCGCCTTAGATTTCTACTTTTACCTTCGTAAGTAAATTGAGAAGCTGGTTGCCCCATATCGCCCTGAGCCTGTGTGCATTAATGAGCTTAAATATTCTGGCTATTCCGTTGACGTATGTTGATTTTACTTTGCGTCAAGATTACTATGCTAATGTGCTTTGTCAGAATCAAGATCAGCCTATTGCAGTCTGTGGAGGGCGTTGCTTCGTAGATAAGCAAGTGACGCTCTTACAAACAACTACGCAAACTCCTTCGGATTCTGTTCCGGTAACCCCTACTTTAAAGATTGATTTGTCGGTGTATCTGTCAGCGTACTTGCTAGAGGTTGCTTCAACCCAATACTCCTTTACCTCTCCCAGTTACTCAGAAATGGTTATTTATTCGCCCTCTGATTATTCGGTTTCACTCTTTCATCCACCCCAAGGGTAATCTACTCTTTTTCCGCTTTCCTAACGAATACAAAATACAAGTGCTAACTAATTAGTGCTCTGTCACGCCTAAAATTTATGGAAAGTATTGGACTTCAGCCGGGGTAACCGCTGGAGTGGATATGTCGTTAGCGATAATGCAGGAAATATGGGGCAAAAGCTATACTTAAGCTCAAATGCTAGACATGGAGTATGATCCGGCACCACCCATAGAAGGTGGTAGTCCCGAAAAAACCGATGGTATAGTTTATTGGATGCTGGAAAGTATGTATACAATGGGACTTGCCCCCACT
>CAKZPJ010000079.1 GCA_937138955.1 uncultured Flammeovirgaceae bacterium
ATCCGTGGCGAAAATAGCGTAGAACCAGCGAGGAATGCTCTGAATAGTTTCCGTAGCCTGACCAATCGCTCTCAGTAGCAGTGCATTCGGAGTAAGTTGGGTTTTCCAGGCGGTATCCAATGCAGAAGAAGCGCAGTATAGGTGAGAACCACCGCAGATACCACAGATGCGCGGAGTCACAATTAGACCCGACTGCGGGTCTTTACCCTGCATAATTTTCTCAAATCCGCGGAACATAGCAGCTTGGGTATGAGCCCGAGTAACCACCCCATCTTCCATATATACCTTCACATCCAGGTCACCTTCTACCCGCCCGACTGGGGAAATATTTAATTCTTTCGATTCCATAGTATAGGTTGATAATTTTTATTTAGAGGTTTCGGTAAGTGCTTCGTTGGTAGGCAGTACTTTCTCCCAACCGGCTCGTACATAGTATAGCATTTTAGATTGCCCCTCGGGTACTTCCTTCGGGAATACGCCCAAATACTTTAAGGTGTTAAACACACTACCTTTTACTAGATCGTTATGGGGAAAACCCGGCTCAGTACAACCGAGACAAGGATGATTCACCCGGGTTTTGCTGGATTGGCGGTTCCAAAGAATACGGTTACAACTGGCGTGAGTCATCGGCCCCCGACACCCAACTTCATAAAATAGGCAACCACCCCGCTTGCCAAAATGCCCGTCAATTTTCTGTGCGAAGTTATTCACATTAGGACAACCAGTTTGCACAAAATCAGTGAAAAAGGTTTTAGGGCGATGATAATCATCTAGCAAAATATCTTTAGCCCGTCCGGTAGCAATACCCACTAGAATCTGGGTGATCCAGTCGGGATGAGCGGGACAGCCGGGGATATTAATAACCGGCAATCCGGCCTGCGACTTATAATCAGCACCTAAAAAACCACCTTTGTTCTTTTTTAAGAACTGCATACCCGTAGACTCACTAGGGTTGGGCGGTACGGCCGGAATCCCTCCCCAGGTGGCGCAGTCACCAATAGCTACGGTAAATTGAGCAACTTCAGAAAGCTCCTTTACCCAGTCTTTCATAGGTCGGTCGGCAAAATAGTTCATCGTGCCTTTTCCGTTGGGACCTTGCACGATAGAACCTTCGAACACCAGAATATCTAGTTGAATTTTTTTAGAGATGCAGTCTTTGAGTAAATCGACTACCTGTTCGCCTATTTCTAAGCCAATAGACGGGTGCCAAAGGATATTGATACCAAAGTCGGTGACGAGTTCTACTACGGTAGGCTCCTCGGCATTGAGGAACGACATGGTATTGCCGCTACACGCTCCACCCTGAAGCCATAGTACGTTAATCATAATTAAGTAGGTTGGTTAACAAAAGGTAGTTATTTACTGCTTTTATCTGAGCATTGTTTTTAACGAATTGATAATATATAGGAAAGACTATTAATTAGAAAATAATTTCTAATTTTTTCGTAAAGTCTGTACTAATTCTAAATAAGAGAGTGTCCCTTTTCTTTTATCTCACTGGGGTGAATAAAGGTTGGATTGACTCATTGTACTCTGTCAATCCGCGAGGGGTGAAATAAGGCAAGAACTGGTTCCAAACAGTCTTTTTAAATTCCTTCTCATCATTTACTGGCTTATCCTGTAGTCTCCGGTACGAAGACCAAAGTGTAATCGTCATACCAATAGTTTCGGCTACTACTTGATAATTACACCGAGCAGTAGCAGACTGAATAACCCCACGTTTACAGTGAAAATCAAACCGTTTCTGAATTTGACAAACCAGTCGAGAAAACGATTGTGTCCTCAAATGGTGAAGTTCTTGATCAGGCCAAGACGCATGGTCGGAGAAGTAAAAAGCGTATTGCTGTTGAAAAGAAAACCACTCGCTTAGTTGCCGATCAAGGTCTAGAAGGTTGGGGGTTTGCCGAAACAGCTTGAGGATATCTTTTACTTCACTAGCTAAATTCTGGAATACCGCTAAAGTAATTGCTTCTTTATTTTTAAAGTGATAGGCCAGATTTCCAATGCTTAAGCCCGCTAGATCAGCAATTTGCTGTAGTCTCACCGGTGCTACGCCGTAGGTATTATAAAGCTCGGCAGCCGCCTTAATAATCTTTTGCTTAGTCTTGACCATTAGTAGATGGTATTAGGTCGTTTTCTTCATTTTGAGTTAATGGATTAAATCAGTCCTGTCGCTGATTTAGAACTGTCCCAACCGTTTAGTTACCGTTGTATTGGAATAGGCTTTTATCCACCTTCAATGTTCCCCGCTGATCTTTAGCCGCCAGCCGTCTCATGTAGTAAGCGAAAGTTTCAGCTTTAGACCGGCAAAAGCAGCTTGTAATCTTACGTTTAATCAACCGGTAAGGGTTTTTATAATGGACAAATACCAAATATACTTCCCATTCCCCCTGAGCAAACTTAATGTTTTCAATCACGGCAGAGTCTTGTAGCCAATAATCGTCGTATAACAAATTAAAGTCTACTACCCCTCCCACTATTTCAGTAAAGTGGAGGTTGTTGCATGCATCAAGCATTTCTTGATAGGCTCGTTCGTCCAAATAAAAATCA
>CAKZPJ010000080.1 GCA_937138955.1 uncultured Flammeovirgaceae bacterium
GGAACGAAATCTACGGTTTTAAAACTTCTCCGGTAGGAAAGCAGGGCGAGCAAAGGAACATCTCAGATGGCGCACTGGAATGGTGCCACTGGCGAGCAGCCGAAGGCGATGATAATGATCAGCCAGATGGACAGTTGGCCCAAAAAGCGGTAGAGATTATTAAATCTAAAAAAGCAGAACCCCTTTTTCTGGCACTGGGCTTTCATAAACCGCACGATCCGTTTGTGGCCCCAAAAAAGTACTTTGACCTTTATCCTTTAGCTACCTGCGATCCTGCTGTATTGCCTACCGGATGGTATCCACCTTATCCGCATACCCTGCCCGGAGAGCAAACTATTTTCGCGCAGTTTACTGATCAGGATAAGCGGGAGTTTCTCCGATCATATTATGCTTGTACTAGCTTTATGGATGCTCAGTTAGGTAAAGTAATTACTGCTTTAGAAGAAGAAGGGTTAATGGAGAACACGCTCATAGTTTTCTTTGGAGACCATGGTTATCATCTGGGGGAACACGAGTGGTGGAACAAGGTTACCGTTTACGAAAAAGCCCATCAGGCCCCCATGATTATCGTCGATGAGAGTCGCCCTGAGATAGCAGGGTTGACATCTAACGCTATGTTGGAGTTCGTAGATATCTACCCAACATTGGCTGATCTATGTAATTTAGAAAATACTCCTACCTATTTAGAAGGGAGAAGCTTCCGCAGCACCCTCAATAACCCGCTGACCTCCTTCCGGGAAGTAGTATACTCTGTAGTTAGAAGGGGTGGCTTTCTGGGTCGTACGGTCAAAACCAAAGATTGGCGTTATACTGAATGGGATAATGGCAAGCAGGGAACTGAGTTGTACGACGAGCGAAATGACCCCCTGGAGTACACTAATTTATCTAACAATCAATCATATGATAATGTACAAAAGATGATGAAAAAGTTGCTAGATCAGTATTCAACGGAAGGTTTGTAATAGTACCTTTTTTAGTAGTTATGTGATACGGTACTTTAGAGCGCTTAGATGAACTGGCTTTGTACCCGATATCTGATCTATATAGTCCAATACTTCCTCTGAAAGACCGTTAGAGTGAAGATCTCACCTCATCAGAATCTCAATTTAGGTTAAAATAGGATGCACACCGGGGTGGGAGCCTCAATTTGATTGACAAATTGCAGTGTACCATTTTGAGCGTTCCTTTCAAAAGATACTATAGTACTCGAGTCCTGATTAGCGACTACTAAGAATCGCTCATCCGGTGAGAGTGCAAAATTACGGGGAGTTTTTCCCCGTGTACCTTCAAACCCAATAAGTGTTAAAGAACCTTCGGTATGATCAACTTCGTAGATAACGATACTATTATGGCCCCGGTTAGAAGCATATAAAAATCGGCCATCTGACGAAAGATGGATATCGGCTCCAGAACTGGATTCAGTAAAATCAGTGGGTAGCATTGAAATAGACTGTTTCTTAATGTAATTACCTTCAACCTGCTCAACCCACGTGATGGTTGAAGATAATTCGTTCAGTACATAGAGCCACTTTCCGTTTTGGTGCATTGCCAGGTGGCGCGGTCCACTATCGGGCGCTAGGTTTAGTCTGCTCGGCTCGGCATACACTAGCTTATCATCGGCAAGAATGCGAGAAAACCACAGCTCATTCGTTCCCAGGTCAGCCGATATAATATTGTTGTTGTCTTCAATCCATACTGAATGAGCGTGTGGCCCCTTCTGCCGATCAGTATCTCCGCTTCCCTGATGCTCCTGAACATGCAAAAGCTCACTTAGTACCCCATCGGCGTTCAATTTATGAACCCCAACGGTGCCGCTTCCATAATTAGCGGCTAACACGTGGTCGGTAGGGCTTATCGTGATATGGCAAGGATAAGAGCCTCCGGACGACTCTTGACTTGTCAATACTAACGTATCTTCTTGAATAACGTAAGATTCAACCCGCCCCTGCTCTAGTTCATTAACCGCAACCAATACGTTAGTTTCTTTTTGCTTAGCTAGAAAGGATGGGTTTTCAGCTTTCGCTACCAGCCCTATTTTTTCTAAACTACCATCGCTTCGTAACAAGTATTTGTAGATGCCCTCACTGTTTTCATAAGTGTAGGTTCCGACATAGAAAGAAAAACCACTTTGCTTCTCCGAATTACTTTTTTTCTCACTCATTGTGCATCCTGATATTAGTATCGCCACGATGGCTAGTAAAGACTTCATATGCTATATCTTCAAATCTTACAGAAATTACGCAGTTTGAATAGCGCGAAACAAATGGCATTTTAGCCAATACGCTGATCTTCTGATGATAATATTTCAACAATTTCACCCAATATAGGTGCTAAAAAATCTTCTGTTTCACTCCAACGAAAACATAAAATCGTAAAGTTTTCCTTGCTCTACAAAGCCTCTATTTTGAATAAATAAGAAGCTAGAAGTTAAGCTTGTTTAGCTCTTTGAAAATACTTGTATAGTTTGGTGATAGCCCAAATAAATATGGCAACGAATAATAGCCATTGTAACCAGGTAAGTAAATTATGTGTCTCTTCAAGGTGAGCGTGAGGAACAGGGGTTTCATGGGCGAAGGTAACCGTTGCAATAAGAAAACACACGAGGGATAACAACATTTTTTTCATAACTCATCAATGATATGTAGGTGTAAAAACTTTTCAAAATTTGACTTCTCAATATGTAAGATAGGCTAGAATACTTTCAATACGGACTATCCTTTTCTCCTATGAATCGGAAGACAATAGGGACAATAGCTGATACTGAAAGCCTGAACACACCGTACTAATAAGCGGTGGGGAATGCGTAGGCTGGGTTAGGATCGGAGCCAGTATCACAGTTTACTATTTCCGGATCGTCAATAATAAATTGATGCTTCATCTTACCATCACTTTCAAGGGTAAACACGCCTGATTGTGGAACCCCACTGTTCTTATGAAAATAATACGTCATAGATGGGGTTGCACTTTTGGTATCCACATCAAAATGGACGTATTCCGAATTGTAAGTCCAACCGGATGACACAATTTCAAAAGCCTGATAAGAGTCACGACTGCCGCATCGGGGCCAGGGATTGTACCAATTCTGGTGTACATCTCCACCATTAAAAAGAATTCCGGTGAGTTTATTGTCCTGAATATATTTTAGCAATTCTTTTTCTTCTTTGGGTGAAGTCTCGAACCATGACTCCTTTCCTGCCCTTCTGATGGTTCCTCCGTGCACAATAATCTTGAATACCGCGGTTGATTTACCAAGTTCTTCTTTCAGCCAGTTCATTTGCGCACTTCCCAAATAATCGCCTCCCCCTTTGTTGTACCGGTTATCCATCATAAAAAACTGTACATCGCCCCAATGAAAAGTATGGAAAATACCAGGTATATTGTCGGTACCATACGAGGGGTTCGCCCACACTTCTTTGAACGCTTGTAGTGAGTTTTCCTTTCCAGCGGCAGTACGGTCTGAATTATTCGGGCCATAATCGTGGTCATCCCAGATTGCCCGAACTGGAATTGAACTTAGTGCTTTCGCGTAGTTTTCTACCCCTCGCTGTTGTAAGTGTCTTTTCCAAAGGCCCACCCGGTCGGTGGTATCGGCATAGACG
>CAKZPJ010000081.1 GCA_937138955.1 uncultured Flammeovirgaceae bacterium
ACTTCCCGGCTGTACTTTTCACGCAAGCGCTTGCGCTGCTTCAACAGGCTCTGTATGCGTTCTTTTAGTTCTCCTATATCAAAGGG
Organism: uncultured Flammeovirgaceae bacterium; assembly: GCA_937138955.1. Classification (GTDB taxonomy): domain Bacteria; phylum Bacteroidota; class Bacteroidia; order Cytophagales; family Cyclobacteriaceae; genus Tunicatimonas. Next base: position 87 of record CAKZPJ010000081.1, read on the forward strand.
TTTGGTCAGATACTGATCCGCCCCGGTTTGAAAGCTCGTCCGCCTGGTATCAGCATCATCTCTTGCTGTCAGCATAATGATAGGGATATGGCTGGTACGTTCATCCTTTTTCAAAAGATCAGTTAGTTCCATGCCATCCATCTCAGGCATCATGATATCGGTGACAATGATATCGGGTAAGCGTTCGGTAGCGATCTCCAAGCCTTGTTTACCATCAGCAGCTTCCAGGTAAGTAAACTGTTTGCCCAGGTTATCATGGATGTAGCGCCGTAAGTCGGGATTATCTTCAACGATCAGGAGCAAAGGCAGAGATTCAGTATCTAGACCTGTAAGGGTGGTTTCTTTTCCGGTAGGGTTCGCTTCAGCTGCATGCTGTTCAAATTTGGAAGGGATGGTTAGTACATCCAGCATATCCCCTTCAGCAGGCTGCAAGGGTAAGCTCACGGTAAAGGTGGTGCCTTGCTGAGCTTCGCTATCCAGTACAATAGTACCACCATGCAGATCTACCAGCTCCTTAATCAAAGCCAGGCCGATACCTGTACCTTCAAAAGCCCGGGTATTGGAGCCGTCTACCTGAAAAAAGCGATCAAAGATTTTGTCCTGCAGTTCAGCAGGAATGCCCAGCCCGGTATCGGAAACTGACAAGCGCAACTGACTAGGTGACTCAATGACAGCATGACAGCTCACCGTACCTCCTGTAGGGGTAAATTTGATGGCATTGGAAAGCAGATTGTACAGGATCTTTTCCAGCTTGTCAGGATCAAAGCGGATGGGAAAACGACGGGAGGGTATATCCATCTGATAGGTAATCGCTTTATCCTCTACCAGGGAAGTAAAGGAGGAGGCGATACTTCGCAGAAAAGCATAAACATCGGCTTGCTGGTATTCCAGCTGTACCTGCCCTACCTCCAATTTGGAGAGATCCATAAGCTGGTTGACTAAGCGCAAAAGGCGTTGCGCATTGCGTTGCATCATGCCCAGTTCGTGAGGAGGAATTTGCTGCTCTTCATGTACGGTAAGCGGCCCCAGGATAAGGTGCAATGGTGTACGAAACTCGTGAGATATATTGGCGAAGAAACGAGACTTCATCAGGTCCATCGCCTTAATCTGTTCGGCCTCGAGTCGGGCTTCTTCGGCTTTGCGGGTTCTTTCGTCGGCCTGGGCCTGGGCAATTTTGCTGGCACAGATAGCCGTAATCGTCTTCAGGGCTTTTAAGTGATAGTCAGTATAAAAGTCCTTTTCAGGATGCTCAGAATCAATCACCCCAATGACTTTGTCCTGGTGTTTGATAGGCACAGCCAACTCCGAGAGGCGGGAATCATCGTCAACAATATATCGCTCGTCCCGGGAGGTGTCCTGCACCACTTCCGCCTCTCCACTCAGTGCTACTGAGCCGACAATTCCCTGCCCTACCGGAATTTCTATCGGATCATGTATGGTAAAATCTTTCGGGTTTTTGGGACCATAAGCTGCTTTTTGTAGAAGGGTTTGCCGCTCTTCATCCAAGAGGTAAATCACACAATCATCTAGGCCTAAGCGGGATATACAGTTTTTAGCCACATCCCACAGAATTTCATCTACTGTGTTCTTCCCATACAGAGAGGAAGCGAAGTAGTTAATCGTTTCATCGGTGGCTTCCAGTTGTCGTTTAGTAACCTCAATCTCTTCTTTCTGATTCGTAATCAATTTATTACGATTTTCCAGTTTTTCAGAATAGATTTTACGGGTACGGTATTTTTGATAATAAAGAGCTCCAGCGAGCAGTAATAACAGGCTGGCAGCGCCTAATGTCCATTTCCAGCGATTTTCTAGCGCTACTCTTTCGTTCAATGAAGCTAATTGCAATGTTTGAGATTCAATTTCGCGATCTTTTTGTGCCACTTCCATCTGCACCTGCTGGGATTTGTACAGCGCCGCGGTTTCTTCGTTAAATACAGTGTCTTCCCAGGCTTTGTATTGCTGATAATGCTCTAGGGCTTGCTTCCACTGACCAGATTTCTCGTATACATAGGCAAGGGTTTCCTCCGCTCGAGACTTTTCTCTCGGAGTATTGAGCGAATCAGCTAGAAATTTAGCCTGTAGGGCAAATTGCTGACCTTGCTCAGTGTTTCCTTGTTCCACTTTTATTTTTGCCAGATTACTGAATAAACTTAGTTTAGATTTAGGCATATTGAGGCGCTCAGCTTCATTTAAAGCAGTTAAAAAATACTGTTCTGCCTGAGTATACGCATCAAGTCTGCGTTGCTGATTCTCCTCCGTTTCCACTTCATCCATAGAAAGCTGACCCAATCCAATGAGAGCAGTCACTCTTGAGTTGTCTATTTTGTAAAGGGTAAAATGTGATAATGCACTGTCTAAAAATGCCCGGCTTTTGTCATAATCCTTCATATCACCGTACAGTAAACCCAGGTTCAGTCGGGCTATGCCTTGCCCTCTCACATTGTTCATATTAATATGAGTGCGGAGTGATTTTAGATAATGTTGTTCGGCTTTTTTAGGTTCATTCTGAATCCTAAAGAGGCTCCCCAGGTTGTTGTTGGCCCGGGCTATTCCGATATTATAACCTATAGAATCAAATACCTGTTCGGCTTTTGTCAGGTAGGCTAAACTCTGGGTAAAGTCATTTAGATGCTTATATGCTAAGCTTGCATTATTGTAGCAATTGGCTAAACTGATTCCGTTCTTTACATCTCTAAACAAGGGGATTGCATCAATATAGGAGCGAAGAGCCTCTCCAAAGCGATCTTCTGTCAGGTAGCATGTTCCCCGAATTTTAAGTGCCTGAGCCATTACCTCTTTGTCGGATAGTTGCTGCGCCAATACTACAGCTTCTTCGGCATAACTTGTGGCTTGAGTGGTATTCCGTTGGAATAACTCATCAGATAATCTTACTAAGGTCATTACATAAGCAGTATCCTTCTGCTTAAACTGATCTAAAGCATTACGCAGACTGTCTACTTCATCAGCTCGAGGCTGGGCAGATAATTGAATACTACCCAGAATAAGGAGCAGATAGAGCTTAAAGCTGATAAATCTTCGCATAACGTAGGTATGTTATCAGTAAAATAGTTATGGTTTGTCACTTAATAGATTAAAGTACTCAAAAATGCACGAAGCACATATTCATAGCTTTACTCTAGCAAGATAGTAATAAATGTTTTGCGTTGGGTCATCCACAATCAGGTAAAAGAGAGGTTAATAGAAAATTTTATTTGGTTCTAAATGATTTTATGTGGTATTGAATTGAGGCTTGATGGTTCCGAAGACAAATAAGATCATTTTCTTGAAATTGTCGGTGTATCGGAAGCCTTTAGCCACTCGCTTGATGGTTTGAATTTTGGAATTAATGCCTTCCAAGATGCCATTGGTCAGTTGAGAGCGAATGTGCTCAGTGATTCCTTTGAAATGCTTACGAATAGACTTAGAGAAGTTGTTTTTACCGAATACCTCTTCGGCCAGATCGGCTATAAAACATAGCTGAGCTTGGGCAGTATCAAAGCAAGACTGCTGATAGAAACTCACCAAGTACTCTTGCAGTAGCATTCCGTAAGCTCGTTTAGTGTAATTTTTGTCTATCAGCTTTTCCAGATGTTTGCCTAGTAGTTTGAATACATGCCATTTGTCGTAGGTAACTCTAGCCCAGGGAAAGTAGTCTTGCACCCCTTTAGCAAAAGCAGGAGACATATCCGATGAGATATTTTGTACGACCTGCGGGTTAGGGTGGTCTCGAAAGAACTGTTCAATGGTATGGGCTCCTTTGCCGTCTTGTAAAGCTATAATCCGATGCGTGTCTAAATCTACAAAGGCGGTGATGTAATCGTGTCCTTTGCGCGTGGAAGTCTCATCAATACCTACTTGTTTACAAGCCGACACGCAATGGGCCTGATAAGCAGGCTCGGTGTAGTGGTGATAAATGCTGGCAATACGCTGGGGATACACCCCTAACTGCTCGGCTACTTTGGTAATGTTGTGATACAAGGATAGTAAGTCCATTACATAACGTTCATAAAGTAGCGTGAAGCGTGACTCTTCCCGACTGAAAGCTACCTGCAAAGCCCGTGTTTTACCCGTTTTAGTATCTTTATATACCGGTAGGCGGCAATGTATGAAGCAACGGTATTGAAACAAAGCTAAATGTTCCCACTTCCGATCATAGTATTGATGGACTACCTGACCGGAAGGTGGCTGGTAAGTGCTGTCTATTTCCAGATGAACATGAACCTCACGCAAGGTTTCATCTTTTTCTACTTGTTTTACTTTCAGTGGAGCAGCTAAGGGCAACAACTCTTCTAATATTTCGCTAAGTTGCATATGGCTTTTTAGCGCAAAGATAA